>MGQW01000070.1 GCA_001798885.1 Deltaproteobacteria bacterium RBG_16_64_85 | reverse complement strand
TAAGAACGTCCCCGTTTTTGTCACTGATCGTTGATTTCCTCATCTTTGTCGTAAGTCCAACAATAATGTCCTGGCCCCCAAGACGGCGGGCCGCTTTGCCCGCGCCTTCTCCCGTCGTGTCTTTCCCCAAGTCTATCAAGGACTCCCGGGCGACACGCCTCCTTGAAATCTGCAGATGGCACGCTCCCTGCTCTCCTCTCTGCCGACAACCATTTTTCCCCCGAGGGAGGAACCGATGAAGGTCAAAGCTCTCCACCGCGGAATTCTCCGAATCGTGTTTTCGACAGCGCTTTCGTGCGCCGTCTCCGTCGGGACGGCCCATTCGACACCGTCCACCCAGATCTGGATCCCGTCCACCGATATCCAGCCGTACAAGACGTTCCACCTGAACCTCGATACTTTCATCCGCTCGGGGAAGGAGTCCCCCGGCAACCTGACCGGCGCCGTTCCCGGCCAGAACCTTCCTCCGGTGTATGTCTTCGGTCCCACCGCCGGCGTGTCTCCCTTCGAGAAGATCCATGCCGAAGTGGGGTTCGACCTGATCTACGGCGGCGCGAACACCGGCTTCGGCCTCGACAAGTACCCCGTCTACGGGCACTTCAAGATCGGCATGCCGGAGGACAACACCTGGATCCCGGCGATCGCGGTCGGCATGTACAACATCGGGACCAAGTCCGGCGACGCCCGCAAGGGGGAACTCGCCACGAACCAGGACATCGCCTATGGTCTCGTCGCGAAAAATCTCCCCGTCGTTGGACGTCTATCTGCGGGCGGCTACATCGGCAACAAGAAGGTGCTCGTTACGGACCAGGTGGACGCGAGCGGCAAGTTCAAGTCGGACGAAAAGGGCGTGCTGCTGTCCTGGGACCGCACGGTCAGCGAGATCTCCGACAAGCTGTGGCTCGGCGTGGATTACATGGGCGGCAAGAACCTGAACGGCGCATTCAGTTTCGGCGCCTCCTGGGCGTTCGCCAAGAACGTGAGCGTGATCTTCGGCTACGACATCTGGAACAACAAGAAGGTCGCGGGGGAGAACACCTTCACCGTGCAGGTCGACATCAACTTCCCGTAACACCGATTCCCATGTCCTGCCCTATGGGCGGACCCGAGACCCCCATCCCCCTTTCTCGCGGCTTTACCGCTCGCCGGAGGGATGCCCTTACCGTATACTTTGAGGATGGCGCTGAAGCGGCCCATCCCCGTTTCCCTTTTCTTCACCTGCCTTGCGGATGCATTCTTTCCCCGCGTCTGCTTCGCCACCGTCTCCGTCCTGGAGCGTTTCGGTGCGGAAGTTCGCGTCCCCCTGTCGCAGACCTGCTGCGGCCAGCCCGCGTTCAACTCCGGAAACCGGAAGGAAGCGCGGAAGATGGCGCGGAAGTTCCTGTCGGCTTTCGCAGGCGAGGGATACATCGTCACCCCCTCCGGCTCCTGCGCGGCGATGGTCAAGAACGAGTACCCGGCCCTGTTCCGGGACGAACCGAGGATGCTCTCCCTCGCCATCCAGGCCGGGGAGCGGATCTACGAGCTGTCCCAGTTCCTCGTCGAGGTGCTGGGCGTGGCAGACCCGCGTTCGTCGTTCCGGGGGAAAGTGACCTACCACGACTCCTGCCACCTGAGGCGGGGGCTCGGGGTGACGGAGGCGCCGCGGAAACTTCTCCGCGCCATACCTGGCGTCACGCTCGTGGAGATGAAAGAAAGCGACCGGTGCTGCGGGTTCGGCGGGGTCTTCTCGATCAAGTACCCCCACATTTCCTGCAGGATGGTCGACGACAAGATCGAGCGGATCCTGGCGACGGGAGCGCAGATCGTCACCTCCGGGGACATCGGATGCCTGATGAACATCGGGGGGATGATCTCCCGCTACGGCTATCCCGTGCAGCCCGTCCACCTGGCGGAGATCCTGGCCGGGGACATCGAGGTTCCGGGCTGATGGAACCGCGGTCGCGCTCCTTCTACCGGAACTCCGAGAAGGCGCTGGCCAACGCCACGCTGCAGGACGCCATCTCCCGCACGACGGAGAAGTTCCTCGGGCATCGGGCGGATTCCATCGCCGCCTTCCCCGATTTCGAGGCCGTCCGGCACGAGGGCTCCCGGATCAAGCAGGAAACCCTCGAACGGCTCGACCACTACCTCGCTCTTTTCATCGCGGAGGCGGAAAAACGCGGCGCCGTCGTTCACGTGGCGCGGGACGCGGCCGAGGCGAGGGAAATCGCGGTCGGGATCGCCCGGAAGGAGGAAATCACCCTCGCCGTCAAGTCGAAGTCGATGGTCGCCGAGGAGGTCGAATTGAACGGCGCCCTCGAGGCGGCGGGCGTGGAGGTCGTGGAGTCGGACCTCGGGGAGTTCATCATCCAGCTGGCCGGCGAGCCGCCCTCCCATCTCATCGCCCCGGCGGTCCACAAGACGCGGGAGCAGGTCGCCCGGCTCTTCGAGCAGAAGCTGGGCGTGCCGTACACCGAACGGATCCCGGAGCTCGTGCAGATCGCCCGCAAACATCTCCGCGCGAAATTTCTCGCCGCCGGGATGGGGATCAGCGGCGCGAACTTCCTGTGCGCCGAGAGCGGCTCCATCGTCCTGGTGACGAACGAGGGGAACGGGCGGATGGGGACGATCCTCCCGCGCGTCCACCTCGCCGTGGCGAGCATCGAGAAGGTCATCCCGAGGCTCGCGGACCTGGCGGTCTTCCTGCGCCTGCTCCCTCGCAGCGCGACCGGTCAGGTAATCTCCACGTATGTCTCCGTGCTGACCGGCACGAAGCGGCCCGGTGACCCCGAAGGGCCGGATAAGCTCCACATCCTCCTCGTGGACAACGGCCGGACCGCCATCCTCCAGGGGAAGTACCGCGAGATCCTCAAGTGCATCCGGTGCGCAGCCTGCCTCAACATCTGCCCCGTCTACCAGAGCGTGGGAGGACACGCCTACGGGTGGGTCTACCCCGGCCCGATGGGATCGGTGCTGACGCCCCTGCTTGCCGGGCTGGCGGAAGGAGCCCCTCTCCCCAATGCCAGCACCCTGTGCGGAGCCTGCGCGGAGGTGTGCCCGGTCAAAATCCCCCTCCCCGAACTCCTGGTGGAGCTGCGGGCGGACGAACGGAGTCAGGGGTTGAAGAATCCCGCCGAGGTCCTCGGGATGAAGGCTTTCGCCGCCGTGATGAACCGCGCGGGGATCCTGGAGGCGCTGGAACGGGTCATCGGCGTCCTTTCCCAGATCTTCTGCAAGGAGGGAAAGGTGACCTGGCTCCCGTTCAAGTTCTCGGGCTGGACCGACAAGAGGGATTTCCCCTCCCCGGGTCCGCAGCCGTTCCGCAGACTCTGGAAGAAGCAGCGAGGCATCCGCCCATGGAACCGTTAGATAAAAAAGAAGAGCTGATCCGGCGGATCGCCGTGGCGCTCCGCGGTCACGAGGGTGCGAAAGCCGCCCCCCGTCCTCCGGCGAGCTCGCCAGGAACGGGCGGCGAGTCGGACCGGATCGCGAGGTTCCGGGAACGGTTCGAGGAGCAGGGCGGCAATTTCCTCGTTGCCGCTTCCCTGGAGGCGCTGCTTCCGGCTCTCGGCGAGATGCTTCGCCTGTCCGGGGTCACCGTTCTCTTTTTCCCCCCGGATGACGCGGGGGCCCGTCAGGTGACGGAGGCTCTCGTGCCGTTCGGCCCTTTCTCGCTTGCTTCACCCGCCGAAGTCCGGCACCCGTCGCCGCACCCGGCGGCGGGCGTGCAGACCGCCGAGTTCGCCATCGCCGAAACGGGCTCGATCATACAGACCAGCAGGGGGGGGAAAACGCTTCTGCCAGGGCTGCTCGCCGACGTCCACGTCGCCCTTCTTTCTCCGGCGGCCTTCGTGGACCGGATGGAAGAGTGCCTCGCAACCCTCGCGGAGGACCCTCCCCGCAACCTCTCCTTCCTCTCCGGCCCCAGCCGGTCCGCCGACATCGAGCAGACCCTCACCATCGGCGCGCACGGCCCGAAGAAAATGATTGTGGTGGTTTTCTAACCCTACCAGCCCATCGCCCGCAGGAAGAAGAGCCAGCCCGAGATCGTGAAGGCGGAAGCCGCCGTGGAGACGATGACGATCGTCCCGGCGAGTTCGGGATCCCCCTTGAGCTGCGACGCCATCACGTAGGTGACGACGGCCGTAGGGCAACCCAGCATGATCGCCCCGATCCGCAGGTCGTCCCCCGCAAGCCCCAACCACCGGTACGCGGCGATCCCGATCCCCGTGAGCAGGACGATCTTCATCACCGACGCCGTCGCCGCCAGGCGGAAGCCCGACCGGGCGCGTTGGAACGAGAAGGATCCCCCCAGGCACAGCAGCGACAGCGGGAGGGTGGCCGCGGACAGGATCGACAGGGTTTTCCCGAAAAACCCCGTCAACGGGAGCTTGAAGAGGCTCCACGCGATCCCCAGGAAGCAGGAAAGGATGATCGGATTGGTGGTGATCTGCCGTGCGATGTGCCGGGCGCTCTTCCATCCCCCGTTTCTTTTCCCTTCCTCGTGGGGCAGCAGGAGCGCCAGGATCGCGAGGGCGTTGAGGAGAGGGACGATGAATCCCAGGAAGATCCCCGCTTTCCGCAGGCCCTCGCCGCCCACCGCGTTGAAGACGATCGGCAGCCCGACGTAGGCGAGGTTTGCCCGGAACGACCCCTGGATGAATGCGCCGCGCTCTCCCGGGGAGAGTCCCAGGCGGCGTGAAATCGGGAACGCCAGGAGGAAAACCGCCGCGGTGGCGACGTAGCCGCCGGCCACGAGCGGCCCGTTGAACGCCTGCCGGAAGTTCGACGTCCCGATCTCGTAGAACAGCAGCGCGGGGAGCAGGAGGTAATAGACAAGGGCGTTCGCCGTCCGGACGAACGGCTCGTCGATGAACCGGTACCTCCGCGCCGCCGCCCCGATGGCGATCACGAGGAACACCGGGAATACCGATTGCAGGATGTCCATGACCTTTGCGAAGCTCCATAAAAAAGGGCGACCCGAGAGAAACGGGGCCGCCCGCTGTAAAGGTCCGGGCTTCGTGGGGGACCGCCCGACGCAGGGTTATTTCTTGCCGTGCTCCGAAGCGAGGAATTCCACGATCTTGGCCGCGTCCGCGTCGGAGATCCAGCCCGCCTTCTTCCCCTGCATCTCCTTTACGATCGCCGTCCACTTTTCCTTCGATTCCTGGCGGGCGGCTGCCCGATCCATCCCGTGGCAGACGCCGCACTTCTGATCGAACAGCGTCTTCCCCTCCGCCGCCGCGGACACCGCCGGGGGCGGGGCCGCGGGCTTGGGCGCCTCGGACTTGGAGCACCCCGCCGCAAAAACCACGAGGAACAGGACGAGTACCGACGCTACGCAGCCGCGCATCCGCATCTGAAACTCCCTCCATGGAAATGTAAAATTCGCTTTATCTTACCTCCCCCTGCCGGGGGACACAACCGTTTCCGTGTATAATCGGTGGTCATGATCCGCGTTCGCATCCCGCAGAAGAAGAAGGAGCTGGAAGTCCCCGGGCCCAGGCGGGTTGGAGAGATCCTGGCCGCAGCGGGGATCCGCCCGACGACGGTGATCGTGACGCAGGGGAAGAGGCTGCTCACCAGGGACCAGCGCGTCGAGGACGGCGAAACGATCGACGTCCTCTCTGTGGTATCGGGAGGGTAGCCCTCCGTGAAGTGCAAGCGATGCCGGAAGGCCGAGGCCGCGGTCGACCTGCCGAGCCACAACTCCGCCTTCTGCCCGGACTGCTTCTTCCTGTTCTTCCGAAGGCAGGTCTCGGAAGGGATCCGCAAGCTCTCGCTCCTGTCCCCGGAGGACCGGATACTGGTCTGCGTCTCCGGAGGGAAGGACAGCCTCGTGCTGTGGGATGTCCTGATGGAGCTGGGCTATCCGACGGAGGGGCTCTACATCGACCTGGGAATCGAGGGGTACTCCGACCGGTCCCGCGAGAAGGTGCTGGCCTACGCCGGCGCCCGCGGGAAGGAGCCGATCGTGGTGGACCTGCGCGCGGAGGGAATCCCGATTCCCGAAGCGGCGAAACGGGCGCGCAAGGAAGAGTGCTCGGTCTGCGGTACGGTGAAGCGGTACTTCTTCAACCGGATCGCGGCCCGGCGGGGCTTCACGGTCGTCGCCACGGGGCACAACCTCGACGACGAGGCGGCGCGGCTGCTCGGGAACCTGCTCCACTGGGATCGCGACCACCTCTCCCGCCAGCACCCCTTGCTCCCCGAGGTTGCCGAGGGGCTCGTGCGGAAGGTCAAGCCGCTGTGGCGGGTGAGCGAGATGGAGACGGCGGCGTACGGCTTCCTGAAGGGGATCGACTACGTGACCGAGGAGTGCCCTTTGAGCTTCGACGCCACCTCGCTCATCTACAAGGAAGCGCTCTCCATGATCGAGGAGAAGATGCCGGGAACCCGCCGTCGCTTCTACCAGGGATTCCTCGACAAAAACAGGGGCGTTCTTCAAAACTCCGACGACAAAAACAGGGACGTTCTTGAAAACTCTGTTCCCGGCCTGTGCGCGACTTGCGGTGCGCCAACGTTCGCGGAAGTCTGCGGATTCTGCCGGCTGAAGGAGATGGTCAGCCAGGGGCGGGATCGGAAAAGGAGCGCGCAGTGAACGGACGCAGTCCCAAAGGCCTCCTGCGGGCAGGGGAGGACATCGTCCTGGTCGACCCGAAGGGCGAGGAGCACCTGCTTACCCTGACGCCGGGGAAACCTTTCGGGACGCACAAGGGAAACATCCTTCATGACGACATCATCGGCAAGCCGGACGGGAGCCGTGTGTGGACGGCACGGGGGACCGGGTACCGCGTATTCCGGCCTACCTTCAACCAGTACATCCTCAACCTGAAGCGGCACGCGCAGATCATCTACCCCAAGGATATCGGGCCGATCCTGCTGTGGGCGGACATCTTCCCGGGCGCGATTGTTATCGAGGCAGGCATCGGATGGGGAGCGCTGACGATCAAGCTGCTGGAGGCGGTTGGGCACACGGGACACATCGTCTCCTATGAGATCCGGGAGGACTTCGCGGAGAGCGGGAAGAAGACCGTGTCGCGCTTCCTGGGGGATTGCCCGAATCTCGAGGTCAAGGTTCGCGACATCTACCAGGGAATCGAGGAAAGGAACGTGGACCGGATCGTCCTTGACCTGCCGGAGCCGTGGCGCGTTGTGCCGCACGCCCACGAAGCGCTCGTTCCGGGAGGGATCCTTCTTTCCTATCTCCCTTCCACGCTGCAGGTCAAGCAGATGGTCGACGCGGTCGCCGAGCAGGGTTCCTTTACCGAGCCGGAAGTTTTCGAGGTGATCCACCGCCCCTGGCACGTCAAGGGCCAGTCCGTCCGCCCCGTCCAGTGGATGTTCTCCCACTCGGCGTTCATCATCGTAAGCCGAAAAATTACTTAAACCCAGGGACGTTCTTAAACTTTTTAATCCCTGCCCCTGGTCAAGATCGATCTGTTCGCGTCGGCATGGTCCATCGCCTTCAAGAGGTATAAACCTCCCGCTCCGGTGATCCCCAGCCATTCGCAGACGGATTGCCGAGTCATCCCCTTTTCCATGACACATCTTTTCAGGATCTCTCTCCGTGCGAGGGAGGATAAGCGGTCACGCCGACCGTCCAATATCCGGTCTTGGGACACCGCAAATTTGCAGGACACTTTACTGACGATGTCTAAAAATGTCCGATGCGAGCCATCCGTATCCCCTGCCGGGGAATTTTCAATCGACGCACCACGAATTTCCTTCGCCTGCGTTACTGCTTCCTCGAACGAGAACTCTCCAGAGCGAGTGCATCGGCCTTCCTCAAGAAAAGCAAGGTAGATATCCACGCCCGGCAAATATTCCGATGTAAAAAATTCCCGAATGAATTGATATTCTTCCCATGGCAACCTGCCGGATGCCATGATTTCATAATGTCCCGTCCACGGATATCGGGACAGCGTTTCCACCGACGATACCAAGCCCGAACGCACCGGATTCAGGTGTATATACCGGATCAGCTCCAGCAGATAACGCTCCGTGTCGATCACGGAAGATTTATATCGATTCTGAAAAAGATGACCCACCCTCTCATATTTTCGATTGAAGTAGAGCGAGTATCCCGACATCAGGCACCGCATGAAATCGACAAGATTCCCTGTTCTGCTGTGATAGAGAAGGTGGAAGTGATTCGGCATGAAAGCCCATGCCAGACAACAAGCGTTGAAGCGGGTTAAATTGCCGAGAATCCTTCGGCGCAGCCCCTCCCTGTCGTTACGATCCAGAAAGATGTCCCTTTTCTCGATTCCCCTTGCGTACACATGATGAAACGCGCCTGGGAAATCGATACGCGGTCGCCTTGCCATACCGGCAAGGGAAGCAATGAGCACGCCATTTGAAAATTGGTATCGGTGGAATTGAGCGATTAAAAAGTTTAAGAACGTCCCTTTGCTTTTGAGACTAGTCGTCTTCGGCCGGCCCCCTCTTTCTTCTTCCCTCCCTTTGGACCCCTTTTTCCTCGTTCCTCCTCTGCGCCGCCTTTCCCCTTAGCCCGAATTTCTGACGGGTTCCCTCATTCTCAAGAGTGTCCGTCTCTACGGTTGAACGGCCGGCAGCATTCGAATCTGGAGCGGCCGGAGTGGTTCGGAGAACCTCCGCAGTAGCGGGCGTAGCGTTGTCCGGCGCGGAGGATTTCTCCATGAGGGGCGCCGGCTCGTTCCCGGCGGTGGGGATAGCGCCGACGGCCTTTCGTGAAGCAGGCCCCTCCTCCATCGTCGAATTGCCGGTCTGTTCAGCAGGCGAAAAGTACCAGTAGGAACCGTAGGCAATCAGGCAAAAAAAGGCGCATCCCACCAGCGACGCATATATAGTTTCTCTTTTCATGGCGGCTCCTTACGGGGTTAACGATCGGCCCCCCGGAAGTAGTCGAACGTGCGGGAAAGACCGACCGGAAAGGCAACATTCGGGGTATATCCTAACAGATTTTTTGCAAGGGAGATGTCGGCGAGGGAGTCGCGGACGTCGCCGGGCCGCGACGACTCGAATGTCGGGGTCACCCGGCGCGCCGCCAGCCCGTAGACAATCTCCAGGATGTCGATGAGCGAGACTCTCTCCCCGCAGGCGATGTTGAAAACCTTGCCGCACGCCGCCTTGGGCGCATTGCAGGCCAAAAGGTTCGCCTCCACAACGTTGTCGATGTACGTGAAGTCGCGCGTCTGAAGACCGTCTCCGTATACCGTGGGGACCTTGCCGGAGAGGACGCACATGATGAATCTCGGGATGACCGCCGCGTACATCGACTCCGGATCCTGCCGTGGGCCAAATATGTTGAAGTAGCGCAGCGAGACCGTCTCCAGGCCGTAAACCTCGTAGAAGATCCGCATGTAGTGCTCGCCTGCGAGTTTCTGCGCTGCGTAGGGGCTCTTCGGATTGGGCGTCATCGACTCTCGCTTGGGAAGTTCAGGGGTGTCGCCGTACACAGAAGAGGAAGCGGCAAACACGACCCGGCGGACACCGGCGTCCCGAGCCGCGATCAGCAGATTGACCGTGCCCCCCACGTTGATCTCGTTGGAAAGGGCGGGGTCCGCGACCGAGCGAGGCACCGAGGGAAGCGCCCCCTGGTGGAGGATATACTCGACGCCATCCGCGGCCTTGCGCATCGTCGTAAGTTCCCGGAGATCGCCTTCGATCAATTCGAAGGCACCGCCGAACGTTTCAGTAAACCCGGCGATGTTCTTTCGCTTCCCGGTGAGGAAGTTATCTAGAATTCGCACTTTATGCCCAGCTGATAAAAGGGCTTCCGCCAGATTCGACCCGATGAACCCCGCGCCGCCGGTCACAAGGTAGACCATCCGCCCTCCAAAAAGTTAGGGACGTTCTTAAAACTTTTAATCCCTGCCAATTACGTTAAGGGACAGTATTAAAAAGTTTAAGAACGTCCCCGGGTGAAAGTTTTGCGGGTTAAAGTTTGATGACCTTGTTGCCGTTGCGGCCCTTGAGGGCGTTGCGGGTATCTACGACGATCTTCGACTCCCGCAGGATCATCCCGTAATTGAAAAGGTCGTGGTCGGTCACCACTACCGCGCAGTCGGCTTTTTTGAGCGCGGTTACCGTAAGCTTGTCCGCCTTCAACCGGATTCCCGGCTCGTCCAGGCGTGGGACGTACGGGTCGCAATACGACAGCTCGGCCCCCCTGTTTGCCAGGAACTGGATGATATCGAGCGCTGGAGATTCCCGCACATCGCTGATGTTTTTTTTGTAGGCTACGCCCAGTATGAGGATCTTCGCCCCATTTACGGATTTCTTGAACCGATTCAACGCCTCAACGACCTTGTCGACGACAAAGTGCGGCATTTGGCGGTTGATCACGCCCGCAAGCTCGATGAATCGCGATTCGAATCCGAACTGCTTGGCTTTCCAGGACAGATAGAAGGGATCGAGCGGAATGCAATGCCCCCCGATCCCCGGCCCCGGGTAAAACGGAATAAACCCGAACGGCTTGGTCTTGGCAGCGTCGATAACTTCCCATACATCGATTCCCATCCGGTCACACATGATGGCGATTTCATTCACCAATGCGATATTGACCGAGCGGAAGGTGTTTTCCAGGAGCTTGGTCATTTCCGCCACGCGGGCCTTCGAAACCGGATGGACTTTTTCCAGCACTCCGGTGTAGAGCGCAGCCGCCACCGCCGTACATCCTGGCGTCACCCCCCCGACCACCTTGGGGATGTTCCGCGTCGTGAACCTCGGGTTCCCGGGGTCCACACGCTCCGGCGAGAAGGCCAGGAAGATATCCCGACCAACCTTCCACCCCTTCGCCTCGAAGATCGGGGCGAGAACTTCCTCGGTAGTACCCGGATACGTGGTGCTCTCCAGGACGATCAGCATGTCCTTGTGCATGTATTTCGCGACCTGCTCGGCCGCGTTGACGACGTAGGAAAGGTCGGGGTCCCTCGTCTTGTTGAGTGGGGTGGGGACGCAGATGTTGACCGTGTCCGTTTCGGCAAGCGCCGAAAAATCGGAGGTTACCCGAAACAGCCCGGCTCTCACGGCTTCACGTACGGACGCGGAGGATACGTCCTTGATGTAGGAATTTCCCGCGCGGATCATCCGGATCTTCTCCCCGTCCAGATCGATTCCGATCACCGGAATGCCGGCCCTTGTATATTCCATCGCCAGGGGAAGACCCACATACCCAAGGCCGATCACGGCGGCCGTGAATTTTTTCTTCTTCAGACGCGAGAGAAAATCCCCATGAGCGTTCGAATCGGGCATGAAACGAACCTCCTCGTCATTCATAATAAAAAACGCCCACGTGGACGGGAGGACCCGGCCCCCTGTGGGTACGTAGATATAAATGTATCGGAAATTAAGCGGATTTCAACTTTTTAATCGCTGTGATCATCTCCGGCACCGCCTTGAAGAGGTCGGCCACCAGCCCGTAGTCGGCCACCTGGAAGATCGGCGCCTCCTCGTCCTTGTTGATCGCCACGATCACCTTGGAGTCCTTCATCCCCGCCAGGTGCTGGATGGCCCCGGAGATCCCCAGCGCAATGTAGAGCTCGGGTGCCACGATCTTGCCCGTCTGCCCCACCTGCCAGTCGTTGGGCGCCCACCCCGCGTCGACCGCCGCGCGCGATGCTCCGATCGCCGCGTGGAACAGGTCGGCGAGATCCTCGACCAACTTGAAATTCTCCTGCGCCTTGATCCCGCGACCCGCGGAGACGACCACCCGGGCATCGGTCAGCTCCGGCCGCTCGGATTTGGTCTCCTGGCGGGACACGAAGGCGCTCCCGCCCGCGTCGACCGACACGGAAACTTTTTCCACCGGCGCCTTTGCCCCGGCCGCCGGAGCCGGGTCGAATGCCGTCTGCCGCACGGTGAAGAGCAGCGGGCTCCCGGAAAGCTCCACCGTCGCGATCGCGTTCCCTGCGTACAACGGGCGTTGGACGCGGAGCTTGTCCCCGTCCTTCGTCAGCCCGACGATGTCGCTGGCCAGCGGGGCGTCCAAAAGCCCCGACAGGCGCGGCATGAAGTCCTTTCCGAACGTGGACGCCGGGGCGAACACCGCGCCGTACCCCTTTTCCTTGACCACCTGGGCCACTGCGGGCGCATAGGCCACCGCGAGGTATTTCCCGACCGCCGCACTCTCCCCCAGCAGCACCTTGCGCACGCCGTATCCCGCCACCGTGTCCGACACCGCGGCAACGCCGTCCCCCAAGACAAGGGCATCGACCTCTCCGCCGGCCAGGCCGGCATACGTCTTTGCCGCCGTGATCGTCGCCAGGGTGGTTTTCTTGAAAGCCCCTTCCTGGTGCTCCACCACGACCAGGATGTCCGCCATCTCCCTTATCCTCCTGAATAACTTAACATCGGGGACGTTCTTAAACTTTCCATCCCCATATGGGGCATTCTCCATTAAAAAGTTTAAGAACGTCCCTGCCGTAAAGTTATAGAACTTTGGCTTCGTTCGAAAGCAAGGCGACCAGCTCGGCGACGTCGGCCACCTTCCTCCCGCCGGCCCGCTCCCTGGGCGGGGCGAGGAAGAGCACGCGAACCCTCGGCGACGCGTCAACACCCAGCGAGGCGCCGGGGATCACCTTGAGCTCCTTCTTCTTCGCCTTCATGATCCCGGGGAGCGACGCGTAGCGGGGCTCGTTCAGCCGCAGGTCGGTCGTCACCACACAGGGGAGGGGCACCTCGATGGTCTCGATCCCTCCGTCCGTCTCCCTTCCCACGCGAGCTTTCTTGTTTCCCTCGAGGAACTCCACCTTGGAGGCAAACGTGGCCTGGGGCCAGTTCAACAAGGCGGCAAGGATCTGGCCGACCTGGTTGTTGTCGTCATCGACCGCCTGCTTGCCCATGAGGACCAGGTCCGGCTTTTCCTGCTCGATGGCCTTGGCCATGTACTTCGCCACAGCGAGGCTGTCCAGCCCCATCGAAGTCTCCACCAGGATCGCCCGGTCGGCGCCCATCGCCAGCGCGGTGCGCATCTGCTGCTCGCCCTCCTTGGGCCCGACCGTGAGGATCGCCACTTCGCCGCCCTGCTTCTCCTTGATCCGAAGCGCTTCCTCCACCGCGATCTCGCAGAACGGGTTGATCACCATCTTGATGTTGTCGAGGTTGATCCCGCTCCCGTCCGGCCGGATCTTCACCTTCTCGTCCGGGTTGGGGACGGGCTTGATCGCCACCAGAATCTTCACGCCGCACCTCCGGGACAAGTGAGTACTACGGTCTCTAAAAACAGGGGAATGATACCGGATAGCCTTGGGGGAATCAACAAAAAAATGAATGGCTATTCAGTCAGTAAAAACGGGAGCAGGTGGGGTAGAAAAGCGGCGAGCAGGGCGCCCATGCCGCCGCCAGCGGCGTCAGAGAGCCAGTCGAAGAACGTCATCGACCGCCCCGGAATCCAATACTGGTGGATCTCGTCCACGGCACCGACGAGGGCGACGACGAACAGGGCGGTCAGGGCCGCCCCTCTTGCCGGTCTGCCGGACTCCCTCCGCCAAAGGGCGCAGAGGAACCCCATCACGCCGTAGATGCCGAAGTGGGCGACCTTGTCGGCATACGCGAAAGGAACCTCGAACCGCGGGTTGGGGATGGAGGTCAGCAGAAACGTAACCGCCACCCACAGGATGAGCAGCGTAAAATAGATCTGTCTTCTCGCCATAAGGTTAAGGAACGTCCAGGTTCTCAGGTTCGGCCCTGCTTGGAGTACCATTGATCGTAGAACTTGAGGTACTCGCCGGACCGCACCGAGCGCAACCACTCCTCGTTCTCCAGGTACCACCGGACGGTTTCGCGCAGCCCTTCCTCGAACGGTACCTGGGGGGCAATCCCCATCTCCCGGCGGACCTTCATATCGTCGATTGCGTACCGGCGGTCGTGCCCGGGACGGTCGGGGACGAACTTCATGAGCGACTCCGGCTTTCCCAGAAAGGAAAAAAGCATCTTCGTGATCTCGATGTTGGTCCGCTCGTTCCCTCCGCCGATGTTGTAGATCTCCCCCGGCCGCCCGCGCAGGAGCACCGCATCGATCGCCCGGGAGTGGTCGTCGACATGGATCCAGTCGCGCACATTCATCCCGTCCCCGTACACCGGAACCGGCTTGTTCTCCCGCAGAAGGGTTATGAAGAACGGGATGAGTTTCTCCGGGAACTGGTACGGCCCGTAATTGTTCGAGCAGCGGGTCACGATCGCCGGGACGCCGTACGTCTTGAACCAGGCGCGGACGAGAAGGTCCCCCGCCGTCTTGCTGGCCGCATAGGGGGAATTCGGGCGGAGAGGCGACTCCTCGGTGAATTTCCCCTCCGAGCCCAGGGAACCGTATACCTCGTCGGTGGAGATCTGCACGTAGCGGGCGATGCCCTGCCGGCGGGCCGCCTCCAGCAGCACCTGCGTTCCAAGAACGTTCGTCTTCAGGAACAGGGAGGGATCGTTGATGCTGCGGTCCACGTGGGTTTCCGCGGCGAAGTTGACGATCGCGTCGGGCCGTTCGGCGGCGACGATCTCCCCGATGCGAGGCGCATCGCAGATGTCGGCGCGGACGAAGCCGTACCGGTCATCCCCTTCAAGGTCTTTCAGGTTCGCCAGGTTCCCAGCGTAGGTGAGCTTGTCGACGTTGACGACCTGCCAGTCCGCGTGAGCGGCGAGGAGGTACCGGATGAAGTTCGAGCCGATGAAGCCCGCTCCCCCCGCGACCAGCAGCTTCACGCCGTTTTCCTTCATCCGTCCTTCCGCTCCCAGGAATAAGGGATGTCGTTCACATGGGGATCCACGCGGTACTCGTCCGGTTCCTTGTAATTGTAGGACTCCGTAGTCACGTTGATCAGCAGCGACTCCTCCGCCCCGATCGCTTTGAACCCGTGATAGACCAGCGGCGGGATCCGGAGCAGGATCGGCCGGTGTTCGCCCAGGAAGAACTCGTTCACCTCCCCCTTTGTCGGGGAGCCGTCCCGGGAATCGTAGAGCACCACCTTCATCATCCCCTTGACCACGCAGAAGTGGTCGTGCTGGACTTTGTGGTAGTGCCAGGCTTTGACTACGCCCGGGTAGCCCGTTGTGAGGTAAACCTGGCCGAATTTCTTGAAGATATCGTCGTCCGCCCGGAGGATCTCCATCAGCCGTCCGCGCTCGTCCGGGATCACCTTGAGCTGCTTGATCACGACGCCGTCGATCATTACGCGCTCCTTTGAACCAGTACGTTACTTTTACCCAGGGACGTTCTTAAACTTTTTAATCCCGTCCCTGTCCTGAAAAGTTGAACAACGTCCCCTGGTCTTTACGTTTCGCCATCCGGATTAAAAAGTTTAAGAACGTCCCTAGACTTTCGCGTGGGATTCGACCGCCCGGCGGCCGATGGAGTGGTACAGGAACCCGCGCTCCTTCATTTTCTTCGCCTCGTATACATTGCGCCCGTCGAAGATGACCGGCTGCCGCATCAGGTTCTTCATCAGCCCGAAGTCGGGCTTGCGGAACTCGTTCCACTCGGTGACGACGAGGAGGACGTCCGCCCCCTGGAGCGCTCCGTAGGAGGACTCTCCGTACTCGATCCGGTCCCCGTACCGCTGCCTGGCCCCCTCCATCGCCTCCGGGTCGAAGACGACGACCGAAGCCTTCCCCTTGAGCAGCTCGTCCAGAATATAGAAGACCGGCGCTTCCCGGGTATCGTCCGTGTTCGGCTTGAACGCGATTCCCCACACCGCCACGCGCAGCCCCTCGAGCTTCCCCTTGAAGTGCTCCTCCACCTTCCGGAAGAACCGCTTGCGCTGCTCCTGGTTGATGTCCTCCACCGACTGGAGGATCGTCAGCGGCGACCCGGCGTCCTGCGCGGTCCGCAGCAGCGCCTTGACGTCCTTGGGCAGGCAGGACCCCCCGTACCCCAGCCCGGGGAAGAGGAACTTGTGGCCGATCCGCGAATCCGAGCCGATCCCCTGCCGCACCTTGTCGATGTCGGCCTCCACCGCCTCGCAGAAGTTGGCCAGGTCGTTCATATAGGAAATCTTCATCGCCAGGAAGGCGTTCGCCGCGTACTTGGTCACCTCGGCGCTCTTCTCGTCCATCACGATAACCGGGTTCCCCGCGGGGATGAACGGCTCGTAGAGGTCCTGCAGGATGGAAATCGCCCGTTCGCTGCGGCTGCCGATCACCACGCGCTCGGGGCGCAGGAAATCCTCGACCGCGTACCCTTCCCGCAGGAACTCCGGGTTGGAGACCACGTCGTACTCCAGCTTCGCGTCCATGTGCCTGCGGATCGCCGCATCGACCCTCTCGCTCGTACCCACCGGCACGGTGCTCTTGTCGACGATCACCTTGTAGCCGGCCCCGGGATTGCCCGCGAGGATCTTCCCGATGTCGTCGGCCACCTGGAGGACGTACTTCAGGTCCGCCGATCCGTCCTCCCCCGGCGGGGTCGGAAGGCACAGGAACACCACCTGCGACCGCAGGACCGCCGCCACCAGGTCCCCGGAGAACTTGATCCGGCCTTTCTTCAGGTTCCGCTGGTAGATCTCCTCCAGTCCGGGTTCGTAGATCGTCACCTGGCCCGACGTCAGTTTCTCCACGACTTTCGGGTTGTTGTCCACGCAGTGGACGTCGTTCCCCCGCTCCGCGAGGCATACGCCCGTCACCAGCCCCACGTAACCGGTACCTATGATCGCAACGTTCATCTCCCGGCCTCCGGGTCGATAGGATCGTAAACTTCATTAAGATACCGGAATATGGCCGTCCTGTGAATACCGCCTCGCCGCCGGTGGAAATGGGTATCGAAAGGAATCGCCTCCCATTATGATGAAATCTTCAGGCCAGCCGCAGGTTCCAGGGGGGGCGCTCCATGAAAAATCGGGCAAGGGCGATCGTCTTTCTGGCGATGATCCTTATCCCGTCCGCCGCGCTTGCGCAAGACGCGAGCGTCACGATCCTGGGGGCGGTGCGCCGGCCCGGAACCTACACGTTCAGCAAAGGGGAACGACTCTCCTCGCTGCTCGTGCGGGCCGGAGGGATCGCCGAAAACGCCTGGCCAGGCGGCGCGGTTCTTTCCCGGGAATCGACCATGGGCCAAAAAGAAAGGCTTCTCCGTGATCTGATTTCCAGGATCGAGCGCGAGGTCTTCGCAAAACCGGGGGAGGAAGAGCAGAAACGGGAGTTCATCGAGACCCTCGCGAAGCTCAGGCCCGGGAGGCTGGTTCCCGTCCGGCTGGCCCATCCCCGGCTGCTGAAAGGAAGCGAAGACGACCTTCCCCTCGAGGAAGGAGACGCGCTCTACGTGCCGTCGAAAACCGACATCGTCACGGTCATCGGCGCGGTGAAGATGCCCGGCACCGGCTCCCCTTGTCCCCCGAAAACGGATCCCGAGGATTGCATCCGGAGGGCCGGAGGATTTTCGGAAAACGCCGACCGTGAGCACGTGTACCGCCTCAAGGCGGACGGGACCGTTCACCCCCTGTCACGGAAATGGATCCGTTGGAACCCCAAGGAGTCCCGGTGGGAGATCCCCGCCTTTCGGGAGTCGGCGCCAACGGTCGAGCCCGGAGATACGGTCGTTGTCCCGAGGAAACCGGTCCGTTCAACCTGGGCGCGCGCCATCAGGGACCTTCCTCAACTGCTGATGGAGATCCATGCCCTGACCGGCGTCCGGGTCGATCCGCAATGACCCGGACTGCCTGCCCCGGGCCGCGCAGCCTGGCGCTCCCGCTTCTTCTCCTGTGCCTTTTCTGCATGACGGTACCGCCCGCCATCGCAGGCGACGAGCCTTTCACCTTCCCCTCGAATCTCGGCCTCACCGGCCTCCTGGAGACGCCGACGGCAAGGCTAATGAAGGAGAACCGGTATCGCGTGGGCGCCAGCCAGGTGCACCCCTACC
Organism: Deltaproteobacteria bacterium RBG_16_64_85; assembly: GCA_001798885.1. Taxonomy (NCBI): domain Bacteria; class Deltaproteobacteria; species Deltaproteobacteria bacterium RBG_16_64_85. Next base: position 4,611 of record MGQW01000070.1, on the reverse strand, counting down.
GGACCTATTTCGGAACGATCGGTCTCTTCGAGCGGCTGGAAGTGAACGGAAGGATCACGGAGGTCCTTGGAATCCCGGGCCTCAACAACGCCCCGGCGTACGGCAACTTCAAGGACAAGGCCATCGACATCAAGCTGCAATTCTTACGGGAAGGGAAATACACCCCCGCCCTGGCGATGGCGATCCTGGACCCGCACGGCACGCGCGTGTACGCTTCCCAGGTCCTGGTGGCCAGCAAGCAGATCTACCCGTTCGATTTCTCCGTGGGGCTGGGCAACGGCCGTCTCGGCAGGAAACCGCTCCCCGAGCAGGGAGAAGGATTCGGGATCGAGTTGTTCACCAGGCCGAAAGGCTGGTGGAAGGACGCCCAGGTATTCGGCGGCATCCAGTTCGCTCCGTCGGAGAAGTTCGCCCTCCTGGCGGAATACAGTCCCATCCGATACGACAAGCAGACTTCGGATCCCGCGCAGGCGAAATATTTCAACGATCCCGTTCCCTCGCGGTTCAATTTCGGGCTCCGCTGGAAACCGACCCGCTGGTCCGAGATCGACGCGAGCTACCAGAGAGGCAACCAGATCGGCGTCGGCGCCTCCGTGGCTTTCGACATGGGAAAGCCCTTCATCCCGATCTACGACCCGCCTTACCGGGAGCAGCCTTCGCTGCGCGGGAACCCCGTCACCGACCGCATCACCTTGGGGCTCCGCGAGTCCGGCTTCAGCGACATCGGGGTGGAGGCCGACGGGATCACCCTGCGGGTCGAGGCGCAAAACGACAGGTACTATTTCAACGCGCGGGCCGTGGAGGTCATCCTCAACATTCTCGCCGAACGGATGCCCGAGAACGTCGATTACGTCCGCATCCTGGTCAAGGAGAACGGAATCCCCATGGTGGAGTTCGTTACGACCGCGAACGGACTCTCGGGCTTCTACGCAGGGGAGATCCGTCGGGACCGCTTCCTCGAGTTCTCCACGTTCAAGACGGAGGAAGGCAATACCCGCATCAAGGATACCACGCACCGGCGGTGGTTTGATTACGGGCTCAAGCCCTCTCTCGAGACGTTCCTGAACGACCCCTCAGGTTTTTTCAAGTACCGTTTAGGTCTCTCCGGCTGGCTCACCGCGCAGCCGTGGAAGGGGGGATCCGCGATCCTCGGTGTGGAAGGCTATCCGGTCAACACGGTCTCCACCGCCAACGCTCCCCTTTCCATCCCGGTCCGCAGCGACATTGCCGATTACAAGAAGGAAGAAATCGCCCTCGGAAGGCTGATGTTCGAGCAGATCCTGAAGACGCAGGACCCGCTGTACGGAAGATTTTCGGCGGGGCTGCTCGAGGTCGAATACGCGGGCCTCGACGGCGAGGTGGCGATGCCCATGTTCCGCGGGCGCATCCTCGCGGGCGTGAGCGGCAGCGCGGTACGGAAACGGGACCCGGGCGATCCGTTCAAGCTGAAAGGGGACGAACGCTTCCACACCACCTTCGTAAACACGCGGCTCAACCTGCCCGAGCATGATGTCATCGTCGACGTCAAGGCGGGAAGGTTCCTGGCCGGGGACAAGGGGGCGAAGGTCACCCTGTCGAAGTTCGTCAACGGCGTGGTCCTCTCGGCCTGGTACAGCTTCACCGGCACCTCGATCTTCAGCGACCCTTACAACCGGGGGTACCATGAGAAGGGGATCTCGGTGGACATTCCCATCCGGCTATTCACCGGCCACGATTCGAAGACCGTCTACCGCTATGCGCTCTCGTCGTGGACACGGGACGTCGCGCAGGATGTGGACCATTACCGGACGCTGTTCGACGTCATCGGCCGGAACGTCGGGGTTTGCCTTGACAAAGACAAGGAAAATCTGTATAAGGCTAGAAGGTAACCAATTAACTTCAAAGGAGATTTTCATGAAAGCCGGAAAAGGCAAAATCTCCTTGAAAATCATCATCTCCATCCTGTCGATCGCCTCTTTCCTCACCGTCGCCCAGGGCGCCGCGATGACCGCTTTCGCCGCGGAATGGGAACTCTGGCCGAAAGGGAAGGGTCAGGCCACCGAAACCGGCAAGCCGGCATCGCCGGAAGCCATCGCGGCGGCGAAAGAGGGAGAAAAGGCAGGCAGCAGCGTGTTCGAAGGCGTGGATGCGGGCACCATCGGCTGGGCAGCCGCGATCGGCGCCGGAGCCATCGCGATCGGCATCGCTGCGGGAGGCGGCGGGGGGAGCTCATCCAAGCACTGAACCGCCGGCCGCGCTTCAATAAATTTTCGTTGGTTCGATCATCTTCCTATCGTTCCTTTTATCTCATACAGCTCGTTTGGTTCGCCCTGTGCCTTCTTGCAATCGCTCCCCCGGTTGCGCTTGCCGACGACCCCGACCGAACGCTGGGCGACATTCTTTCCTCCGCGGAATCCTGCTTCGAAGCGATGAAGACCAAGGACTACCAAGGGATCTGGAAAACGCTCTCGGCAGCCTCCAGGAATACCATTGTCGACGAGACGCGAAAATCGATCACCAGGGCCGGCGGCATGGAGGTCCCGAAAGAGGAGGTGCGCCGAGACTTCGACGAAGGAGGCCCCATCGCAAGGGGGTACTGGTACGGCTTCCTGCTACAGTTCAATCCCGACCTCATCCTTGAGCAAAGCCGGTGGGAAAAGGGGCCGATCGGCAGCGACCGCGCGGAGATCCTCATCACTTACAAGAAGGCGGAAAAACCGGCGATTCTAAAACTTTTCCGGGAAGACGGCGGATGGAAGGTGGGGCTGGTCGAGACCTTCTGGGGGAGGAAGTGACGCTACGCCGACTTTTTCAGCAGATCCACGATGTACTTGTTCAAGCTTATGCGTTTGCGCGCAGCGGCCAGAGCCAGCTTGCGGTGGAGCTCGGGACCAATGCGAACGTTGAAGCTGCCTTTTAGCGGTCTTTCGGGCTCAATCCCCCGCTTCCCGCAAATCTCCAGGTAGTCATCGACCGCCTCCTCAAACGCTGCCCGTAGTGAACGCACATCGGTGCCTTCATAACTTACAAGAGCCCGGATGAACTCGACCTTTCCGTAAAAAATCCGGTCCTCATCGTTGTAGCACACGGAACCGAAATATCCCTTATGGGTCATCATGTCTTTCATATCAGCCCCTCCCCCCTCAGAACTTCCTCCACCTGCTCTATCTGGTAACGTTTAAGAACAGGAGACGGGTGGGGGCGATGCAGACTGATCGTCGGGTAATTCACGTGAACGAAACGGACACGCGATCCACCGGTTTTTCCGCTGCCGACCCTCGTATATCCGAATCCCTCCAGCATCGCCACCAGTTCCTTCCAGGTAAAGTCTTTCGGTTTGGAACGGAGCCGTTGAATGAGCATTCCACGTTTTGTCACTTGCCTATCCTAACCTGCTAACGGGAAATTAGCAACTAAATATAGTTGCTCCTCACCACTTGTCCCTCTTGGGAACGCACCGCGTTTATTGCGGCGGCTGGAAGGTGGGGCAGGAACGACCCTGTTTTTACGACAGCAGCAGCCCGAGGGGGATTGCCCACAGCCGGTCACCCAGGCGAACGGGCGTCGACCCGTTGTATCCCAGGATCCCCGCCACGCAATGAGGGGTGGTAGCGACGAACGTCTTCAGGCCCGCCAGGTCCTCCTTCTCCCATCGGGCCCCCGCCTTGACCTCGACGGCGAGGCACCGGTTTCCGGCCTCGATGACGAAATCGACCTCGTGCCGCCCCTGGATGCTCCAGAAGAACATCCCGGCCCGCGGCCAGGCGGACTGCAGGATGCCGGCGAGGTTCTGCGCCACGTACGTTTCCACCATCGCGCCCTTGCGCGGATCGTCCGCCGTGAGTGCCTCGATCCCGGCGAGGAAACAGGCGAGACCGGAGTCGGACAGATAGAACTTCGGAGACTTGATCAGCCGTGCGGAAGGATTCTTCAGGAACGGAGCCACGCGAAAGAAGACACAGGAAGCCTCCATCACGGAGAGGTAGCCGGAAACGGTTGTCGCCTTGAGACGCGCATCTCTCCCCATCTCGCCGATCCTCAGGACGCCGCCCGTCCGAAGAGCCGCAATGTGCAGAAGCCCGCGGAACGGGATGATGTCCCCGATTCGGCCCAGGTCGCGGATGTCCCGCTCCAGGTAGGTCTGCTCATACCCCTTGAACCAGCCGGCCCTGTCCTTCAGGCCGCCGAGGCAAACGGGCGGCATCCCCCCTGTTGCGATGTCGTCGGTCGGGATGGGCAAGACCTCGCCCAAACCCGCGATCGACGGCTCTTCGAAGAATCTCCTGATGAATGGCGGCTCCGATGTCCTTCCGTTCAGCTCCCGCCGTGTGAAGGGGTGCATGGTGAAATAGGCCGCCCGTCCCGCCAGGCTTTCGGAGATGTTTTTCATCAGGAGGAAGTTGGCGGAACCGGAGACGAGGAAACGGCCGGGAACCCTGTTGCGATCGACGGCTCGCTTCATGGCGATGAAAAGTTCCGGGCACCGTTGCGCCTCGTCGATCGTGATCGGTTCTTCCGTGGCGACGAACCCGTCAGGGTCTTCTTTCGCCGCCGCCAACTGGGCAAAATCGTCAAGAGTGACGTATCTTCTGCCCTGAAGTTCAGTCTGTTGCCGTAGGAACGTGCTTTTCC
>MGQW01000069.1 GCA_001798885.1 Deltaproteobacteria bacterium RBG_16_64_85 | reverse complement strand
CGTAGTTCGCCCAAGCGGCCCCGGTGATGATCCCTGCGGTCAGGAACGGGAATCCCCAGATGATCGACTTGTACACCAGGTCGTCCAGGGTCTTGGTGGAAGGAAAGCACCCGATCACTCCCTTCTCCGTTTTCGCCTCCTCCTGACGGGCCTTGAGGAAGTACATCACGGCGACACCGGCGGATACGGCGAACGCCGCGTACCCGACGAAGCAGGTGATCACGTGGGCGTGGAGCCAGTAGGACTGGAGGGCCGGGACCAGCGGCTGGATGCTGCTCTCGTTCGTGAAGGCGAACAGCATGGTCAGGAACGCGATCGGGATCACGAAGGCGCCGAAAGTGCGGTTCTTGTACTTCCACTCGACGAAGAGGTAAAAGAGGTTGACCGACCAGGCGAAGAAGACCAGGGACTCGTACAGGTTCGTGACCGGGATCCGGCCGATCCCCATTTGATATGACTCGGCCCATCGAACGCCCAGGGCAACGGTGGAAATGACCGCCGCGGCCACGCAGATCCACGTCCCGATGCGGGCCAGGGTTTCCTTCTTTCCGTACATGGCGGCGATATAAGTTCCTGACGCTCCGCCGAACAGAAGCGTCGTCAGATCGAAGAGCTGAACGTTGAGCGTATTCATGCGGGGTTCTCCTTTTCCGTCTTGGTGAGATCGTTCCTTACTTCGGCCAGGATGGAGGCGAAGGTCTTCTCGAGGGCAGGACGGTTCCGATTGGCACTCCCGGCCGCCGCGACCTCCACCTTCCCGTGGGGGCCTGGGGACAGGCGAATCCAGACCCGCCTGTGAGAGACAAAGAAGGAGATCATCATCCCCGCCGTCAGCAGCAGGCACCCCAGCCACACCACGTTCACCCCGGGGTCCTTGGCGACCTGGAGGCCGGTATACATCTTTGCGGTCAATCCTCCGAATGAGAACACCAGCGAATCCTTGCGCCGGTGGTCCAGGTCCGATCGTCCCTGGAGGATCCAGAGGTTGGAGGCCGGCCGGCCGGGCTTCTCGATGACCAACTGCAGGGCAGGACCATTCCCCTGGAAATCCTGCTCGTAATTCACCCCGCGGACGACGCCGTATCCGTCGATCCTGACGGGTTCGTTCGGGCGGAGGGAAAGGCTGCCCAGCGGGGTACCGTCCTGTCGGCTGACTGCCACCTGCGCCGTTGCGCCGCCTTCCTGTCCATAACTGGACTGGTAGAACCAGACTCCCTTGTAGACGAGCGGATCGTTGACCGTGATCGTCTTGCGCAAGACCTCGCGGCTGTTTTCGATGACACTCAAGTCCGAGGCGTATTTTTTGGGCTGTCCACTCGGATAGGTCTCCACCCAAAACCGGTTGTTCCGCACGGAGAAGGGAAGGTTGACGTGCTCCTCACCCCCCCGTGCGTCCAAATGGGATGCTTCCTTTCCATCGGGGATATTCACGTACGATTTGAACCCGAAGACGTTCCCGATGATCGCCCCGATGAAGACGATGACGATGCCGGCATGGGTGGCGTAAGCGCCGAATCCGGAGTAAACGCCCTTCTCCGCGTAAAGATGTACCACCCCATCCGCTTCGGTGACCTTGGGAGCCGCGAACAGACGGGCGATGGCGGCTTTGCAAACTTCCGCCCGGCGCGGAATATCGCCCTTGATCTGCCACCGCTCCGACTGGGGAAGAGATTTTTCCATCGCGTCGTCGAGGGTCAACTTCGGCTTGCGGACCGTCCGGATCGCCCGGGGAAGGCGATCCATCGTGCAACAGGTGAGGTTCAAGGTGAAGAGGCAGAGCAGGAGAAGAAACCACCAGGAGTGGTACATGTCGAACAGGTTGATCCGATCCATCAGGTTGTACGCCCAGTCCTCGTATACCTGGCGGTATTTTTCCGGGGGTTGGTTTTGCTGGATGACCGTACCCAGGATGGAAGTGACGGCCAGCAGGATGAGGTTCCAGATCGCTAGCTTTTTCGAAATCAGAAAATTCCAGATTCGGATCGCTACCGGCTTTGTCTGCTCCCGCTCGATGGCTCCGGAAGCAGAGATGCGCTCGGCACGAACGTCCGATGCGGTTTCCATGGGGACTCCTTCCGTGGCTGAAGCACGAAAAATGGTTACGTCAAACGTTGAGGTACGCGCCGGTTCCTGCAGGAGCCGGCGGACAAGGAACGGAAAAGAGCGGGATTAAACGATCGGGGGCCTGAGAAGGGAGAAGGACGGGGACTCGTAATGCGAAACGGACTCGGGGACATCAAGGCGCCGGGCTCGGTCATCCGGAGAGACCGATACGCGGGATGTCTCGATGCCGGGGGCGAGGCAGAACGGGCAGGAGACGAAATGGGAGCAGTCCGTGGATTGCGAATCCGGGCAGGAGCAAGGCTCGTTTCCGCCTTCCGTCGAGCAATGGGGGGGGGTAGCCTCCCAGGATGCGAAGTCCCATGAGGCTGTCGCGTCGTTCACGCAACCCTTGCAAACCATCGCTTCGGCAAGCGGGGCAACGAACGCAAGCAATACCAAAACGAAAGCGGGAAGCGCGATTTTCATAAGGGTTTTCTTGAGTAGCATGAACCGCATTATACTTGGGACATGCCGGATTGGCAATCAACGATACGCGCATCAACGATACGCGCGTGCACCCCGTCCGCGTGCACGCCGTTCCTGCCGTGATCTCATTCGGCGGCGCGGGCGAGCATTACCCGGATCTCCATGACCCGGCGCAGCCCCGCGTAGTTCGTCACAAATGCATCCGCCCGCTGATGAACGGCAGTGGCGACCTGGATGGCGTCCGGCGTGAGCAGCCCGTATCAGGCAGGCAGGTCGAAGTAATCTATTAATTATATGGGATTTATATAATAATACTTGACATCCTGCCGTCCATCCATATTATCCTATATAATCTATTTTTTATATAGGGTTATATTGGATACCCACAAGCGCACGTTTTTCAAAACGATCAGTTGGCGGGTAGTGGCGACTTTCACTACCGCCGGGGTCACCTTCCTCCTGACGGGACGCCTGGATTTCGCGATCTCCGTGGGGTTAGCCGACTCGATATTGAAGTTCTTTATCTATTACTTCCATGAGCGGCTGTGGTCCCGAACCCGTTTCGGCCAGATCCGAAAGCCGGAATATGAAATCAGCCGGGAAGACATCGTGCCGGTCGCCATGGCGGCGGCGTCAGCGGAAAGAAATGGAGCGAAGTGACCGTGGATCCTCTCGACGCACTGGAAAATCAAAGCATCTACATCTTCCGGGAGGCGTACCGGAAGTTCAAGGACCTGGCGATGCTCTGGTCGATCGGGAAGGACTCGACGACCCTTCTGTGGCTCGCCCGCAAGGCGTTCTTCGGCCGGGTGCCCTTCCCCCTCGTCCACATCGACACGAACTACAAGGTTCCGCAGATGATCGAGTATCGCGACCGAATGGCCGCCGAGTGGGGGGTTACGCTCATCGTCGGGCAGAACAAGGAGGCCCTCTGCGAAGGGATGCACCCCTCCAAGGGGCGGTTCGTCTGCTGCAACGCCCTGAAGACCCAGGGCCTCCAGCAGATCCTCGACAAGTACGGGTTCAAGGGGATCTTCCTGGGGATCCGGCGGGACGAGGAAGGGTCGCGTGCCAAGGAGCGCGTCTTCTCCCCCCGGGACAAGAACTTCGAGTGGAACTACAAGGACCAGCCCCCGGAACTGTGGGACCAGTTCAACACCTCCTTCGGGCCGGAAACGCACGTCCGCATCCATCCGCTGCTCTCCTGGACGGAGCTGGACATCTGGGAGTACATCCGCAGGGAGCGGGTCCCGCTCTGCCCGCTCTACCTGTCGAAAGACGGAAAGCGGTTCCGGTCGCTGGGCTGCGTCCCATGCACCGATCCGATCGACTCGAACGCCGCCACCGTGGACGAGATCATCGAGGAGCTTAAAGCGACGACGGCTCCCGAGCGGTCCGGGCGCGCGCAGGACCAGGAGCAGGCGTACGCCATGCAGAAGCTGCGCTCCCTGGGGTACATGTGATGACTCTGAGCGATACGTTGCGCATCGTCATCGTGGGCCACGTGGACCACGGCAAGTCCACCCTGATCGGGCGGCTCTTCTACGACACGGGGTCGCTTCCCGTGGAGCGATACCGGGAGATCGAGCGGACCTGCCGGGAGCAGGGGCGGGAGTTCGAATTCGCGTACCTCATGGACGCCCTCCAGGAGGAGCGGGAGCAGAACATCACGATCGACACGGCGCAAAGCTTCTTCCGGACGGCGAAGCGCCCCTACATCATCATCGACGCTCCGGGCCACAAGGAGTTCCTGAAAAACATGGTCACCGGGGCGGCGGCGGCCGACGCGGCCATCCTGCTGGTGGACGGGGCCGAAGGGGTCCGGGAGCAGACCCGACGCCATGCCTATATCCTTTCGCTCCTGGGTCTGCGCCAGGTGGCGGTGGCGATCAACAAGATGGATATCGCCGGCTACCGGCGCGACCGGTTCCACGCGGTCGAGGAGGAGATCCGGCGGTTCCTTCATTCCGTCGGCATCGTCCCTTCCTACATCATCCCTATCTCCGCGCGGGAGGGGGACAATATCGCGTCCCCGTCTTCGAGGATGCCCTGGCACCAGGGTCCGACACTCCTGTCGGCCCTCGATTCCTTTTCGCCCGCCCGGGAGGTTTCCGGCCTTCCGCTGCGCTTTCCCGTCCAGGACGTCTACGTGTGGGACAGGAAGCGGATCTACGCGGGTCGGGTGGAGTCCGGCGCCGTTCGACCGGGGGACCGGGTCGTCTTTTCCCCGTCGGGCAAGTCCTCCCGGGTCCGGTCGGTCGAGAAGTGGAATCATCCGTCGATGTCCCTGGCATCGACCGGGGAGTGCGTCGGGATCGCGCTTGCCGACGAGCTGTTTGTGGAGCGGGGCGAAGTCATGGGAAGCGCGGACGACGACCCTCCCCGCAGCGGTCAGGAACTGTCCGCCAGCCTGTTCTGGCTCGGCAACGAACCGTTGCGCCTCAACGGACGATACGTCCTGAAGCTTGCCACCGCGGAAGCCGAGGTGACGCTCTCCGCCATCCCGGAGCGGCTCAACTCCTCCACGCTGGAGGTGATCGAACGCCACGCCGGGAGGGTGGAGAACCTGGAGGTGGCGAACGTGACGTTCACGCTGTCGCGTCCCCTCGCGGCGGACACCTTCGAGGAGAACCCGCGGCTGGGGCGGTTCGTCGTGGCGGTGGAGGGATTCGTGGCGGGGGGAGGGATCGTCCGGGAGGTGCGCACGGACGGCGTCGGGCCCCGGGCACGGGTGATCCGGCTCCATACACGGACGATGACCGAACCGGATGGAAATTTCGTCGACCTGTCGCAGGAAGCCGGCCCGGTGGAGTTCGACCTCTCATCCGGGTTCATCGACCGCCTGGGGAAGGGGGAACGGCTGGCGATCCGGCTCCGGACAGCCGACCAACTGGAGAAGGTCTCCCGCCTCGCCTTCGGGCACGACCTCGCCTTCGAGTTCCGGCGCGACGGGGAAGGTCCGAAGGTGGTCCTTTTCCGGGTTGCTCCCTCGCGCGTTCCCGTTCCCGAGGAAGCCGGACCGGTCATATGAGCCACGACTCTCCAGACCGGAGTGCCGGGACCGGGGAGAGCCGGGACGAAATCTCCCGGTTGTCGGAGGCGGTCTCCGATGTCCTCTCCGGCGCGGTGTCTCCGGAGGAATTCCGTCATCGTCGGGTGATCTATGGAATCTATCCCGTCCGCGGGACGAAGGATCGGTACCTGATCCGCGTCCGGATTCCCCTCGGCCGTCCCACGTCGGCCCACCTGCTCGCCTTGGCCGACGCGTCGGAGCGGTTCGCTCCGACGCGATCCGTACACCTGACGACCCGACAGGATGTCCACGTTTACGGGATCGAGATCATCCGGATACCGGAAGCGTTGACGTTCCTCGCCGACAGGGGGCTCACCACGCGGGAGGCGTGCGGCGATACCGTTCGCAACATCGTCGTATGCCCGTACGCCGGAATCGGACGCGACGAAATCTTCGACGTTGCCCCGTACGCGGAAGCGTTCGGCCGGTGGCTGCTGCGGAACCCGTTGGGGCAGCTGCTTCCCCGGAAGTTCAAAATCGCCTTCGAGGGATGTGCGCGGGAAGATCACGTAGGGCTTGGGATACACGACGTGGGCGCCCGGGCTGTGGCCGGCCCCGGCGGCCGTCCGGGATTCCGCATCACTCTGGCAGGGGGTTTGGGTGCGCTCCCCCGGACAGGGGTCGAACTGGAGCCGTTTACACCGGTATCCGCTCTCGCCCCGACAATCGAGGCCGTCCTGAGGTTGTTCGACCGCTTGGGAGACCGGCGGCAATGGGGCCGGGCGCGGCTGAAATTCGTCGCCGAGAGGATGGGTCCCGCATTTCGGGAAGCGGTTTTCGCCGAGCGCCGCGCGGTGATCGCCGCGATGTCCGGAGGGCGACTCATCCTGCCGGAGGCCAATGCCGTATCGGAAGGCTCTTCGGGGGATGCCGGGGACGGTTTTCCGGAATGGCCGGGCGCGCTGCGCCAGCGCCATCCGGGAAGGGTAGCGCTTCCCATACGGGTTCCCCTCGGCGACGTGACGGCGAGGCAGCTGCGGCAGCTTGCAGAGCTTGTCGAAGAGACGGCCGCGGAGATCCGGTTCACCCCCGCCCAGGGGATGGTCCTCGCCGACCTCCTTGAAGGACGGGTAGGGGAAGCCTCCAAGCGGTTGAGGCTGGCCGGATTTTCTCCTCCGTCATCGGTGCCCATGACGCGGTGTGCCGGGACCGACACCTGCACGGTGGGAACCACCCGGGTCCGGGCGCTTGCCGCTCTCCTCGATACCGAGCTGTCTGCCCTGCCGGCAGCGCCCGGCCCGAACGAGCCGGATATCACGGTCAAGATTTCCGGATGCGCCAACGGGTGCGGTCATCACCTGCTCGCCGACATCGGCCTGCAAGGCGTTGCGGGGAATGCGGGCGCCAGGCTGGCGCCGCTTTACACGCTCTTTCTCGGCGGAGGCATCCGGCAGGGAGGGAAGGTCCGACTGGGAGTGCCGGTCGGGCGCATCCCCGTGCGTCAGGTTCCGGAAGCGGTACGGGGCGCGATCCGGATCCTGCGGGCCGAAATGCGTGTCGGGGAGAGTCCGGGCGAGACGATTGAACGAATGGGGGTTGGGCCGTTCGCCGAGTACCTGAAGGAATTCATCGACCCGCCTGCGCAGGCCTTTATGGAAGAGGATTTTTTCGACTTGGGCCCGCGGGAGCTTTTCCCGCCGTCCCGCATGGGCCCAAAAGCCCCCTGATCCGGGTATAATCCGTAAAGACAAAACAGCCGCAAACAGGCAAACTGGTTGTGCATCATCAACGCGGCGGTGTCTCGATGGCGGGACGCATTCTCTTCATAGACGACGACCGGGCGGGCCGCGAGGTGGCCCTCTTCAACCTCCTCAAGGCGGGTTACGAGGTCACCGCCGCCTCCGACGGGCAGGAGGGGCTCGCCGCCTTCTCCCCGGAGAAATTCGATCTCGTCGTCACCGACGTCAAGATGCCCGGCATCTCCGGGATCGAGGTGCTCCGCCGGATCCGGTCGCAGGCGCCCGATGTCCCCGTGCTCGTCATCACCGCGTTCGGGAACGTGGAGACCGCGGTGGAGGCGATGAAGGAGGGGGCTTACGACTTCATCGGGAAACCGTTCCACCGCGACCAGCTCCTCCTTTCCGTGGGCAAGGCGTTCGAGCGGCGCCGCCTCGCCGCCGAGGTGCACGACCTGAGGATCCGCGCCGGCGGGGTGGAGCGGGAAATCGTCAGCGTCTCTCCCGCGATGAAGCAGGTCCTGCAGGTGGCGGACCGGGTGGCCGGGACCGACGCCACCGTCCTGATCACCGGGGAGAGCGGAACGGGGAAGGAAGCGGTCGCCCGACGGATCCATGTGCGCTCCCGGCGTGCGGAGGGCCCGTTCGTGGCGGTCAACTGCGCGGCGATCCCAGGGGAGCTCCTGGAATCCGAGCTGTTCGGCCACGCCCGCGGCGCGTTCACGGGGGCGGTGCGCGACCGGGCGGGCCGGTTCCGGCAGGCGGCCGGCGGGACGCTCTTCCTGGACGAGGTCGGGGAAATTCCGCTTCCCCTCCAGGCCAAGCTGCTTCGGGTTCTCCAGGAGCGGGCGGTGGACGTGGTGGGTGGGGATCGCCCCATCCCCGTCGACGCCCGCATCGTGGCTGCGACCAACCGGGACCTGCCGTCACTGCTCCGGGAGGGCACTTTCCGGGAGGACCTCTACTATCGGCTGAACGTGGTCGAGATCCGGGTCCCTCCCCTCCGCGAACGCCCGGAAGACATCCCGCCGTTGGTGGACTATTTCACGAAGGAGACAAGCGCGGATCGGGAGCTGACCGTCCCTCCCGCGGTGATCGAGGAGTTGAAAAGCCGCCCCTGGCCCGGAAACGTCCGGGAGCTTTCGAACGCCTGCGAACGGATGGCGATCCTCTGCAGAGGGAACGAGGTTTCGCCGGGGGATCTTCCCCCAGTGGCCTCGAAGGCGAGGGGAGCCGAAGCGGCGGGGGCCGAGGGGTCCGGGGAAGAGTGGCCTCCCTTGCCGCCCGAGGGGCTGTCGCTCGTGGACCTGGAAAAGAAGGTGATCGAGCGGGCGCTGCGGCTTAAGGGCGGAAACATCACGCAGACCGCCGCTTACCTGCGCATCCCGCGGCACGTCCTCGTCTACCGGATCGAAAAGTTCGGGATTCGCCGCGATGCCTGAGAATCCTCCCCGCGCCTTGTGGAAGAGCATGCTTTCCGATCTCCGTCCGGTCTTTTCGGCCCGGATGATCCTCACGGCCTGGGTCCCCTGCCTGGTCATCACGGCCCTCCACTACCGGACCCCGGCGCATCACGTCTGGGTCCACGACGTCCTGCGGCGGCTCTATTACCTGCCGATCCTGTTCGCCGCGTTCTCGGAAGGGGTGCGCGGCGGGATCTCCATATCGATGTTCGCCTCCCTCATCTACTTTCCCCACGCCTTCACCAGCCTGGTGTCGCGGGACCCCGCCGATGCGCTGGAGAAGGGTCTGGAGATCCTCCTCTACAACATCGTGGCGGTGGTCGCGGGGCTGCTCGTCGACCGGGAGCGCCGGGAGCGGGAGAAGCAGGAACGGCTCGCGAAGAAGCTCTCCGACGCGCTGGAGGAGCAGCGGCGGATTGAGTCGCAGCTGATCCGGGCGGGCCGCCTGGGGGCGCTGGGAGAGATGACGGCGGGGATCGCGCACGAGATCAAGAACCCCCTGCACGCCATGAAAGGGACGGCCGAGATCCTCCGGGACGTCGTCCCGCCGGAGGCGCCCGAGCGACGGATGCTCGATCTCCACATCGGTGAAATCGACCGGCTGGCGCAAGCCGCCGAGCGATTCCTGAAGTTCGCTCGGCCCGCGCCGGCCGACCGCCGCCCGCTCGACCTCCGGGAAATCGTCGGCCGGGTCGCCTCCCTGGTGGAGACGCAGGCCCGCAAAGAAGGCGTGGTCACGGTCGTGCTGCCTTACCCGGACCAGGACACACCGCGCGTGATGGGCGACGCGGGACAGTTGACCCAGCTCCTGCTGAACATCGCGATCAACGGCATCCAGGCGATGGCGCTGCGGGGCGGGGGCACGCTCACTTTCTCCCTCGGGTGGGAAGGACAGGGGGAGAAACGGAATTTCGTCGTCCGCGTGTCGAATACCGGCCCACCGATCCCGCAGGATCAGCTCGAGCGGATCTTCGACCCCTTCTTCACCACCAAGGACGGCGGGACGGGCCTGGGCCTTTCCATCGGCTCCCGCATCGCGGACCAGCACGACGGCGTTCTCTCGGTGCGCAACCTTCCGGACGGCAAAGGGGTCGAGTTCTCCCTCGGCCTTCCCGCGGGCGGATAAGCGGATAACGCGATGGCGGACGAGAAGTCCCTCTCCGAAGTCCACTCGACGGTGGGGATCCCGGAAAAGCGGGGTTTCTTCCGCCGCCTGGTGGCCTTCTCCGGCCCGGCTTACCTGATTTCCGTGGGGTACATGGATCCGGGCAACTGGGCGACCGACATCGCCGCCGGCTCCCGGTACGGCTATGCGCTGATGTGGGTCCTGCTCATGTCCAACGCCATGGCCGTGCTCCTGCAGAGCCTGTCCGCGAGGCTGGGGCTGGTGTACGGCCGCGACCTGGCCCAGGCCTGCCGGGACCGGTACCCGGCGCCCGTCAACTTCGCGTTGTGGATCCTGTGCGAGGTGGCTATCGGCGCCTGCGACCTGGCCGAGGTGCTCGGCTCGGCGATCGGGCTGCAGCTCCTGTTCGGCATCCCCCTGATCTACGGGGTCCTCGTCACCGCACTGGACACCTTCCTCATCCTCTTCCTGCACCAGGCGGGCATCCGGAAGATGGAGGCGTTCATCCTGGTTCTCGTGGGGACGATCGGGGCGTGCTTCCTCGTTGAAATCGCGATCTCCCGGCCCGACCTGCCGGGGATCGCCCGGGGTTTCGTCCCCATTCTTCCGGACGCCGATGCGCTCTATTTCGCCATCGGCATCCTGGGCGCCACCGTGATGCCCCACAACCTGTACCTTCACTCCGCGTTGGTCCAGTCGCGCAGGGTCGTCAAGACGGCCCGGGGGATCCACCAGTCGCTCAAATTCAACCTGATCGATTCGGTCTTCGCGCTCAACATGGCGCTCTTCATCAACGCCGCCATCCTCGTCATGGCCGCCGCGGTCTTCCACCGGTCGGGGTACTTCGACGTGGCCGAGATCCAGGACGCGCACCGCCTGCTCGCCCCCCTGGTGGGGACCACGTTGGCGCCGTTCCTCTTCGCCCTCGCGCTGATCTGTTCCGGCCAAAGCTCCACCATCACCGGGACGCTCGCCGGCCAGATCGTGATGGAGGGGTTCGTCAACATCCGGCTGCGGCCGTGGCTGCGGCGGATCGTGACCCGCTCGGTGGCCATCGTCCCGGCTGTGGCGACCATCCTGTTGCGAGGGGAAGGGGCGACGGGTGAACTGCTCGTGTTGAGCCAGGTGGTCTTGAGCCTGCAACTCTCCTTCGCGGTCATCCCTCTCATTCACATGGTGAGCGACAGGGCACTGATGGGCGCCTTCGCCATCCGGACATGGGTGAAGACCCTGGCATGGATTACGGCGGGGATCATCGCGGCTCTCAACATCAAGCTCGTGGCGGGGGAGGTCGCGGGATGGCTGGGAAAGGAGGGCGCGGCCGGCTTGGCGGCGCGGTTCGTGGCTCTCCCCGTGGCCGCCGCCGTCGGGTTGCTTCTCCTCTACGTCCTCGCGGAGCCTTTCCTGTTCCGCCGGGGATGGAAGCGCAGGCCGGCGGACGTCCACCGCGACCCCGAGCCGGAGGTCGGAGAGCCTTCGCGGGCGTTCCGCAAGATCGCCGCGGCGCTGGACTTCGGTCCGGCGGACGCGGAGGTGCTCTCCCGGGCCGCCGGACTAGCGTCGTCCGCCCGCTGCCCCCTCCTGCTCCTGCACTGCGTCGAGAGCGCGGGGGCGAAGGCGCTGGGCAGGGAAGCGGGCGACACGGAGAGCCAGGAAGACCTGCTGCGCCTGAAACGGTACGCCGTGGCGCTGGGCAAATACGACGTCGAGGTAGAGACAGAGCTCGGCTTCGGGCACCCCGTCCAGGTCATCCCGGAGATCATCGGCCGGCACGGCGTGGAGCTTCTCGTCGTCGGCGCCCACGGGCATAAGGGGTTCTCCGACTGGTTCTACGGTTCGACCATCGACGAGCTGCGGCACCGCCTGAACATTTCCGTCCTCGTCGTCGGCCGGGAGGGTCCGAAAACGTCCGGCGAGTAAAAGTCTGCGGGGGAAATCCTGAAGAAATTCCGGAATTGAAGGGCCCGCCTCGAACACGACTACACGACTGTAACCCGACAAACAAAGGAGGAGCCGCCTCCGGCGGCACCTCCTTCCGGTACGCTCCCCGCGTCGGGGCTTCAAGGAGTATCTACGCCGATCCGATAGGTGACCCCCCCGATTTCGATCGTGGGCATCTTCGCGTCAGAAGACGATTGGACCGCAAAAGCACCACTCTCGGAAGGGAGGCTCCCCGTCTCCAGCGCCACCTGGTACTCCAGGGTCCCGTACTCCGGCGCTTTCACCTCCTGCTTCTCCGCCGCGAGCGAAACACCGCTCCATACCATGAATGCCAACACCGCCGCAACCGCCGCCATTCCTGCAAGTTTCTTCATCGTTTGGACCTCCTCTTCCCCATGAATTGGTTTTATGGTTTCCTCGCCGGCTGGAAAATATTGACTGCACGGGGCGTGCCAACAAATAAATTTCATGTTTTCAACGCATTATCCAAGCCGGCCGGAGGGGGGAACCCCGTCGCCGGAGAAATTTCTCGAAGAGGGAAGAGATTATTCTTCACTCATCATGGCGCGATGGTGAAACCGCTCGGAATGCTCCTGCGCGGGGTTATCCTTCCCGCAGGGCCACGCCGTTGCTTGACGCAACCTCCGACCATTCCGCGAAGGGGATCCGAAGGAAAGCGCCGACTACGGCGGGATCGAAGTGCCTCCCGCTTTCCTTCGCTATGAAATTCCTCGCCTCCGACTAGGAGATGGAACTTCGGTAAGGTCG
Source organism: Deltaproteobacteria bacterium RBG_16_64_85 (assembly GCA_001798885.1). Lineage (NCBI taxonomy): Bacteria > Deltaproteobacteria > Deltaproteobacteria bacterium RBG_16_64_85. Next base: position 8,242 of record MGQW01000069.1, on the reverse strand, counting down.
AGCCGTCGGAAGCGCATCGAAGACGTCCGCCACCGCGAAGATTCTCGCTCCGAGCGGGATGGCCTGCCCGGAAAGCCCCGCCGGACAGCCGACCCCGTCGAATTTTTCATGATGGAAGAGCACGATCTCTCGCGCGCTCTCGAGGAAACGGATCTCCCCGATGAGCGATGCGCCGAGTTCCGGGTGCCGCCGGATCTCCCTTGCTTCCGCTTCCGACAGGCTGTCCGTCTTGAGCAGGACGCTGTCGCGGATCCCGATTTTGCCGACGTCGTGGAGCAGGGCCCCCATGCCATTGCTCACTAAAGCCTTCTCACCTCTGATCCCCATTCGCCACGCGAGCAGAGGCGTGTACTCCCGGAAGCGCCGGGAGTGAAGCGCGGTCTCATGCTCGCGAAGGTCAAGGGAGGCGACAAGCGCCGCGAGGGTTTCCTCGTTCGCCAACCTTGTTTCCTCAAGTGCGCGCCTTTCCCGTTGGAAGAGAAGCGATGAGACCACCGCTATCAACCAGAAGCTGACGATCTCCCCGAGTTGGTCGGCCTGCCGCATCGGGTTTCCGCTCCAGTCCCTCAGGATATGGATGAAAAACAGGGAGCTCACTGCGAAGGCGGTAACCGTCATTCCCCGCACTCCAAAAAATGCGACGGCCATCAGGATGGGGATGTAATAAAGCTTCTGAGAGACAAGATGAAGCCAGTGCCACGCGTGAGCCCGGCAGGGGTCAGGAAGTGGAGAAAGGACACGGCCGTCGTGGCAGCGGCGACAAGCAGTATCTTCACCCGGTCAAACCCGTGAGGCGATCGACACGATGCCTCAGGCAAATCCCGCCTCCCGGATCTCACGCGAATTTTTCGGGGGATCGAGGACAATGTTGATCGCATCCGACGGCCCGCGCGCGAAAAGCCTCCGAGACTCCACGAGCAGGCTCATCAGGTTTTTTCCTCTCTCCCTCCCCCTTCGCTCCAGGATGCAACCGACAGCCTCCTTCTTCCCCGTGACGTAATCCACGCGATAGATCGTGTATCCCCTCTTCATCTCCCCCTCCTCTCCTATGGGAGAGCAAGGCCGCATCATGCGGCCCTACGTCTTAAGACCAATTGGACATTCTTACCGGATCGCGTGGGCGAATGTCGTCGTTCCCTTGGCGCCCCCCGCTTCAACGTCGACGGTGAACCGATATTCGCCGGGCCGATTCAAGGCGATGTCGGCGCCGAAGTGCCCGTCCATGCGAGTCAGGTTTTTCGTAACCGTTTTCCCATCCGGACCGGTAACCGTCACGGTTCCCCTTCCGTCCTGAATAAGAACCGGAGTCTTGGGCCTGAGCTGCGCCACATAGAAGGCGAAATGCCAGGTCTCGGGGGTAACGCTAAAAGTCTTCCCTCCCGCCCTTGCCTCCTCCGCCTGAGCCTTGGGGTCCACCAGTCTCGCCTCGGAAAGCCACGGTCCCGTCCTGCCGTCGAAAATCTTCTCCCCCATCCAGGCGGCAAACCTGTTTGTCTTCGCGTCGGCTTTCGACACACCGATGGCGACTGCCAGTAGGAGACCCATTAGCGCCATTCCCGTCCTTGCCGTTTTTTCCAAGGCCATGCTCTCCTTTCCCGTCCTCTCTCAAGACCAGGTTCTCACACCGCAATCTGCTCCATCCAGGGCCGCCGCGCCTCACGGCTGTCGATGGCGATGTGGATGGCGTCCTCCAGGCCTGTGCCGTAAATCATCCGCGCGAGCCTGAGAAGGCCAAGCAGGTTCCCGTCCCGATCCTTCTTTCTCCGTTCCTCGACCCCGCCTATCGGAACCTTTGTCTTCTTCACGTAATCCACCCGGTACACCGTGACGATCCTCATGGCGCCTCCTTCTTCAATGTGTCTTCCCGCCTCGGGCGGCATCCTCGTCCTTTTCCTCTGCACCAGGCGTGCCAGTAGGGTGCGCAATGGTTATTGATTAAATATCAGATGGTTGCGGGGACATCATCCGCAGGGAAGGAGAGCGGCGGGACGAGAGAGAAGAATAGTCTTGAAGAACCCGAAGGCTATTGTTCAGGCTGGCGACCCACCTAGGACAGGCATCGCCGACGGGGAATCCTGAAGGTTTGCGCCTCATTCCTCAACTGCTCGTCCGCAGAAAAGTCTCGACCTGTCGAAGGATATTCTGCGAAGTCTGTGGAGTCCGGCAGCCTCTTGATCCTCGCCGTATATATAACAATTTGTTTTTATTGAAAATAACGATCTATACGCTCATGGCATGTCGGTTGCGCGAACAGATGCCGGCGGGCGCGGGAATGACAACTATCCATGCGTACGCCCGGAGGGCGGCCCCTTTTGTGGTTCCGGAAAACAGATGAGGCAACAATGCATCTTATATGCGTCTTGGGGTTCGGCACGATGGTGATCAACCTCTCGTTCCCGGATCGGAGGGAGAAATTATCAAACACTTGCTTGCGATGGTCCTGGTTCTCGCAGTCGCATGGATCGGGATCGCGGTCGCCCGAGCCGACACGCGCCAGGACCCGTCCGATCCCTCGGTGCCTGGCCCGGCCTTCCGATACGAGTCGGCCTTCGAAAGTTATCAACCCTTTCAGGGTCGGAAGCCGGTATCGTGGAAAGACGCCAATGAAGAGATGGGACGATTGGGAGGCCACGCGGGCCACGCAAGTCCCGCCGCTCCCTCGCAAGGCGCAGATCGACAGCCGACAATCCCTCCGCCACCTGCACCGGGCGGCAAGGCGGATTCTGCGCCCTCCGGCCATGGCATGGATCACAAGGAGTAACGGAGAAATGCCGTGACGACGGATTCCGCTCCGGCAGCCGGCAAGGCCAAGGTGCTCGTCGCCGTGTTCGCCGTCATGGCCCTGGGCGGTTGCGCGACCTTTTCCAAGGACGGGGGTTTCGGCGAGGTGGAGCGCGTCGCAAGGGATCGCCTGAACAAGGATGTGAGGTGGCAGCGTGACGATGGCGATCGCGAGAGCATCCAGGCTGCCGTGAAACAGCTTCTCGCTTCGCCGCTGTCCGCCGCCGACGCCGTGCAGATCGCACTTCTCAACAATCGCGGCTTGCAGGCGTCCTATGCCGAGCTCGGCATCGCGGAGGCCGATCTCGTTCAGGCGGGCCGGATGACGAACCCGCACTTCGCATATCTCAGGACGCGGCAAGGTGACGAGCGCAAGCTCGAATGGGCGCTGACCTTCCCGATTATCGATCTCGTGACCATCCCGTTGCGGACCAGGATCGAGGGCCGCCGATTCGAGCAGGTAAAGCTCGCCGTGGCCGGGCAAATGCTCGACATCGCCACCGAGACCCGCAAGTCCTGGTTCCGGGCGGTCGCAGCCGACGAATTCGCCCGTTACCGTGACCAGGTGAAGACGGCGGCCGAGGCGAGCGCGGAGCTCTCCCGACGCATGGCGAAGGTGGGGAACGTCAACTGGCTCGATCAGATGCGCGAGCAGGTGTTCTATGCGGAGGCGGTGGCGCAGCTTGCGCAGGCAAGGCATGCCGCGACCGCCGAGCGTGAGCGGCTGACACGGCTCATGGGGCTCCACGGGGAGGACATCCGGTTCCAACTGCCGGAGCGCCTGCCGGAGCTGCCCGCGGCCAAGCCTGAGCTCCGGGACCTGGAAGCGCGGGCCATCGCGCAACGTGTGGACGTTCTTGCGGCCAAGCGCGACACCGAGAGCCTGGCCGAGTCGCTCGGCCTCACCCGGGCCACGCGCTTCATCAACGTACTTGAGCTCGGGCCCGCGGCGACGAAGGAGGACCCCGAGCCGTGGAAGCGCGGCTTCGAAGTGAGTCTGCAGCTCCCGATCTTCGACTGGGGGCGCGCGCGTGTGGCCAAGGCCGAGGCGATCTACATGCAGGCGCTGCACCGCGTCGCCGAGACGGTGGTGAACGCCCGCTCGGAAGTGCGCGAGGCCTACTCGGCATACCACACGGCGTATGACACCGCGAAGCACTACCGCGACGAGATCGTGCCTCTGCGGAAGAGGATCGCGGAGGAGAACCTGCTCCGCTTCAACGGCATGCTGATCAGCGTCTTCGAGCTGCTCGCCGATGCACGCGAGCAGGTGGCGTCGGTCACCGCATATGTTGGGACGCTGCGGGATTTCTGGCTCACGGAGAATGATCTGCAGGCGTCGCTCTATGGCACGGCGACGGGTCGGCGGGCCGCTGCGCCGAGGGCTCCCGGCGGCATGACTCCCAATCCGGCGCTGGCCGGGCATTGAGGGTCTTAAGAAAGGACTTCCCCATGATGACGCGCCGACAATTCCTCGGAGGATCGGGCGCCGCGCTGCTGGGTGCGGCGCTGGTGAGCAAGGGGCGGGCGACCTCGCTGCCGGAGGCGCCGGTTCAGAGCAAAGCCACGACACAGCCGCCCTTGGTCCCGCCCAGCGGTCGACCGTACCAGGCGGTAGTCACGCTGAACGGCTGGACCCTGCCTTGGCGAATGAAGGACGGCTGGAAGGAGTTCCACCTCATCGCCGAGCCGGTCCGGCGCGAGATTGCACCCGGCATGACGGCCAACCTCTGGGGATACAACGGCCAGAGCCCGGGCCCGACGATCGAGTGCGTCGAGGGCGACAAGGTGCGCATCTTCGTCACCAACAGGCTGCCCGAGCACACATCGATCCACTGGCACGGGGTCCTGGTTCCCAACGGCATGGACGGCGTCGGCGGTCTCAACCAGCCGCATATCCCCGCGGGCAAGACCTACGTCTACGAGTTCGCCATGCAGCACTCCGGCACGTTCATGTACCACCCGCATGCCGACGAGATGGTGCAGATGGCGATGGGCATGATGGGTTCCATCGTCGTGCATCCGAGGGATCCGAACCGGTATCGCGTCGATCGCGATTTCGTCTTCCTCATCAACGCCTTCGACATCGACCCCGGCAGCTATACGCCGAAGGTCAACACGATGCTCGACTTCAACCTGTGGTGCTGGAACAGCCGCGTTTTTCCGGGCATCGATCCCCTCGTCGTGCGCAAGGGGGACCGCGTCCGGATCCGCATGGGGAACCTCACGATGACGAACCATCCGATCCACATCCACGGGCACAACTTCTCCGTGACGTGCACCGACGGCGGCTGGGTGCGGAAAAGCGCCCGTTGGCCCGAGACGACCGTTGATATGCCGATCGGCGCGCTGCGCGCGATCGAGTTCGTGGCGGACGCGCCGGGCGACTGGGCATTTCACTGCCACAAGTCCCACCACGTGATGAACGCCATGGGGCACAACGTCCCGACGATGATCGGCGTCGATCACCGGGGCCTCGTCGAAAAAATCAACAAGCTCGTCCCGGAGTACATGGTGATGGGGGAGCGGGGCATGGCCGACATGGGCGAGATGGAAATGCCGCTGCCCGACAACACGCTGCCGATGATGACCGGCCAGGGCCCGTTCGGCCCGCTCGAAATGGGCGGCATGTTTACCGTCGTAAAGATAAGGGAAGGACTGGCCCGCGGCGACTACAAGGATCCGGGCTGGTACAGGCACCCGAAGGGCAGCGTAGCCTTCGAATGGAAGGGGACCCTTCCGGAATCCGGAAAGCTCGAAGGGGAAAAAGAATGAAACCATTGATCATCGCCGCCGCATTCGCGTTCGGCCTCGGCTCTGCCGGTGCGTTCGCCAATGACGACGGCCAGAGCGGAAAAACGGCGGAGGTGCGCCAGAAGCAGGAGTCGAAGGGGCACGGCGCGGAATTTGGCAAACCCGGCGACGCGAGGAAGGTGTCGCGCACCATCGATGTCGGGATGGGAGACGACATGCGTTTTAAGCCGGCGAACATCAACGTGAAGCGAGGCGAAACGATCCGATTTGTGGTGAAGAACAACGGACGCCTCAAGCACGAAATGGTGCTCGGCAGCATGAACGAGCTCAAGGAGCACGCGGCGCTCATGCGCAAGTTCCCCGAGATGGAGCATGACGATCCGAATGCCGTGTCCGTCGACCCGGGCAAGACCGGGACGCTGATCTGGCATTTCACCAAGACCGGTACGTTCGATTTCGCCTGCCTGCAGCCCGGCCATTTCGAGGGGGGCATGGTCGGCAAGATTTGGGTCGGCCACTGACGCAGAGGCGGACCTTACGGGAACACGGGGGAACAAAACCATGCGATCCCATCTGCTTGCCTTGACCATGGCAGCCGGACTGCTGTTTCCGTCCGGCGGCTTCGCCGCCGCCGATAATGCGGCGCAGCCGGCGACCGAAACGAAGTCCACCGAAAGCGGGCAGGCCATGACCGCGGGGGTGGTGAAGAAAGTCGACAAGGCTGCCGGCAAGGTTACCATCAGCCACGAGCCCATCGAGAAGCTGGGAATGCCGAAGATGACCATGGTCTACCGGGTCAAGGATCCGTCCATGCTCGACCGGTTGAAGGAAGGCGACAGGATTCGTTTCGTCGTGGAAAAGGTGAACGGTTTGTTTACCGTGATGGAGTTCGAGACGGCGAATTAGGGGCTGCCTAACCGCCGGCTTCCGGTTGACGGTTTCTGGGCCAAAGCGTCGCGATAAAGGGGACACGGAGGAAGCTCCACGCCAGGAGCCTGCCAGCAACACCTCGGCCTGTCATGCCGCCGGTTGTCACAATGCTTTCCCCCCCCCGCCGTCCTCTTCGTCGGTCCAACGGAGAGCTTGGCTCGGACCGCTCTTCGACCCGGCCTATCGGAACTTTTGTTTTTTTCACGTAATCCACCCGGTAGACCGTGACGGTCTTCATCTTTCCTCCTTTAATCTTATTCCTCTTCAGCCTGCAACTGAACCGCATTCGTCGCAGAGGGACCCGATTCCATCCGGAGGGAGCCTCCTTGCGCGGGAAAGATGCATACGATGCCCCGCTCGACCTCGCTTACGGGAACCTTGAGGGCCTCCGCTTCATCGGCCAGGCACCTCTTATCGAGGGCCTTCTCGACGGCCAGCAGGAGATGGTCCCTTCCGAAGGGCTTCACGATGAAGTAGCAAGCTCCCTCCCTCATCGCCTCCATGGCCGTTTCCATATCGCCGAAGGCCGTTATGACGATGACCGGCAGGTCGGGAGCCATTTTGCGAATCCGGCGCAGCAGCTCGATCCCGGAGAGTCCCGGCATCCTGACGTCTGTAATGACGAGGTCGAAATCTCCTCGGAAGAAGAGGGAGAGCGCCTCCGAGCCGCTTTCGGCCGAAACCGTCTCGTATCCCGCCCTCAACAGATTGAACAGGGCCACCTCGCGCACCGATGTGTCATCATCGACCAGCAGGATTTTGGCCGCCATAATTTTCTCGCCTAAGGCACGGCGGCCACACTCCGTGCACCGATCCACGTCGCCGCCATGACACCCGCCACTGTCACGATTGCTTCCGTCATCGCTCATCCACCCTCGAGTTTTCCTGCCTTGGACGGCAGTCTTGTCCAATCCCGGAAGCACTTAACGTGCCATAAGGCCGTTCAATGGTTCATGCTTTACTATCAGCCAGTTGAGGGGATGCCATTCGGAAGGAAGGGGAGCGGCAGGAAGGAAAGTGGAGAATAGCCTTGAAGAACCTCAGGCTATTCTTTAGCAGGTTGGCCCGAGCAGCAATGTATGTATATAGTTGTTCCAAACCCTTCTCCCTGGAAAAAGGAGGTTGCCCATGGATCTCCGGCGTCTCTTCCTGGTCGCGGCCTGGTGTGTCGCATGCCTTATCCTCCCGCTCTCCCTGTCGGCCCATGGCCCCTCGGAACATCACAAGGAGGCCGCGGCGCACGACGAGGAAGCCATGAGGACCCAGCACGAGAGGATGGGAAACTTCCGGGAGGCCATGCAAAACCTTTCGGAAGCCATCGTCTTAAGCAACGTCAAGATTGCCAGAGAAAGCGCTGAGCAGCTGGCATCGTCGATCAGGGGGCACGAGAAGGATGCCCCCCACAAGAACCTGGCGAAGGCGAAGGAGTTCCACGGATTATACGTGGAAATGGAGAAGAGGGCGAAGGGCCTCCAGGCGACCCTCCAGGCCGGCGATCTGTCCAAGGCAGGCATCGCCTACGGGAGGATCCTGGAGGTTTGCGCCACCTGCCACAGGAAGTTCAGGGATTAAGGAGATCCGCGTCGGAACGGCGGCGGCGGCCTGCCGGAGCGTTGCTCCGTTTCGCTCCGCTTAAGCCTCTCCATGAGCTCCTTGCGGATGTCGATCATCATGTTCATGCTGCCCTCGATGTAACGTTCGGTGGCGACGGTATCGAGAGTTTTCAGCGTTTCGACCACCGCCTCGATCCGCCGGGCATCCTCCCGAATGGCCTCGA
>MGQW01000068.1:129-22198 GCA_001798885.1 Deltaproteobacteria bacterium RBG_16_64_85 | reverse complement strand
GATTGCAAAATATTCGCAACTGCAATATATTTGCATTTACGGGAGAGGGGACATGAAAACGGCCTCCGAAACGTTTCGCCGCCTGGGACACCCCGCAACGCGCGGCAGAGGGGAAGTCCTGCGCATTCTCGCGGAAAGCCCGATCCCGCTTTCCCCGAGGGAGATCCGGGAGCGGATCCCCGAGCCGAAGCCCGACGCATCCACCATCTACCGGAACCTTTCCCTGATGGTCTCCATCGGGCTCGTCCGGAGCGTCGCCCTTCACGAGCGCAGCCGGAGGTACGAGGCGGCGACGGACGGCGCGCACCGGCACCGGGTCGTCTGCCGCCGGTGCGGGCGGATCGAGTCCTTCCAGCCGAACCGGTGCGATCTCTCCCGCATCGAAAGCGACATCCGTGGAACGCTGGGATTCGACGTGACGGATCACTCGCTGGAATTTTTCGGCGCCTGCGCGGACTGCGGCGGGAAGCAGGCAAGGCGATGACGTCCGCACGCCGCTTCGGGAAGAGGGTGTTCGTTGACATTTTCCTCATGATCTTTCTCCTGCTCTCTCCCTTTCCTGCCGGGGCGGGAGAGCTTCGCGTCCTCGCCTCCTTCCTCCCGATGTACCTGTTCACGCGCAACGTGGTGGGCGATGTGCCCGACGTCGCCGTGGACCTCCTGCTCCCCGCCTCGCTGGGCTGCCCCCACGATTACGCGCTGACGCCGGGGGATATGCGAAAGATCGCAGCCGCCGATCTCTTCATCGCCAACGGGTACGGGATGGAGGAATTCCTCGGCGCGCCGGTCCGGAAGTCCAACCCCCGCATCCGGATCGTGGAAACCGCAGAGGGCGTGCCGCCGGTCCGCGCGGGGGAAGGCAGCCACGGCGGGATCAACCCGCACACCTGGGTGAGCCCCAGGAACGCGATCCTCCAGGTCCGCAACATCGAGAAGGCGCTGTCCGTGGCCTCTCCGCACAACGCCGCCGCGTTTCGGCGCAACGCCGATGCGTACGTGTCGAAGCTCACGGTCCTCGCAAGAGAGTTCGATGCCGCGTCGGGCCGATTCCGGAACCGGAACATCGTCACGTTCCACAACGTCTTCGACTACCTCGCCCGGGACCTCGGCTTGAACATCGTGGGAGAAATCGAGGAAACGCCCGGCCAGGAGCCTTCCGCCGGGGAGGTCGGCAAGCTGGTCCGCACCATCCGGGAGAAGAGGGCGGCCGCGGTCTTCTGGGAGCCGCAATACCCGAAACGTCTTGCCGATGTGATCGCCGCCGAGGCCGGGGTCCCATCCCGAGTGCTGGACCCGGTCTCGACCGGTTCGACGACGCCCGGCGCCTACGAGGAAATCATGCGGCAAAACCTGCGCACCCTCACGGAGACCTTGGAAAAGTGACCAGCCGGCTCGCCCCCTTCCATACCCTGGAGATCCGCGATCTGTCGGTCCGCGCCGGGGGGAGGGAGATCCTTTCCGGCATCCACGCCGACATCCGGTGCGGGGAGGTCACCGCCCTCATCGGGCCCAACGGCGCGGGGAAGACCACGCTGCTGCTGGCGATCCTGGGGCTCGTCCCCTATGCGGGGGAAATCCGGTTTTGCCGCGCCGAAGAACACGGAAAGGGGACCCCGAGGATCGGCTACGTCCCCCAGAGGATCGACCTGGACCGGAACGCCCCGATGACCGTTCTCGATTTCTACGCTCTCTCCTCCCAGAGGTTCCCCGTCTTCCTGGGCCGATCCAGGAAATCGCGCGCGGATGCGGAAGCCGCGCTGAACAGGGGCGGGTCGGGCCACCTCATCGATCGCCCCCTGGGGAAGCTCTCGGGGGGAGAACTCCAGCGCGTCCTGCTCGCGCTGGCTCTACGCGACAACCCGGACATCCTTCTCCTTGACGAGCCGGTTTCCGGTGTGGACGCATCCGGCGAAGAGCTCTTCTGCGATTTCCTCGACCAGATTCACCGGGAGTCCCGGTTCAGCCTCCTGCTCGTGAGCCACGACCTCTCCGTAGTGACGCGCCACGCCGACCGCGTCATCTGCCTCAACCGGTCGATCGTCTGCCAGGGGGCGACAACCGAGGTCCTCACCCCCGAAACCTTGTGCGCGATGTACGGAAGCGGCGCCCACCTGTTCAGCCACGGGCCGTCCGACGGACACGGCCACCTGCACGGCGAGAAAAACGAGTAGCCATGGAATCCCTTCTTTCCCTCGTCTATTCCCTGATGGACCGCCTGTTGCCGCTCTCGTTCGCGGAGCCCGCGTTCATGAAGAGGGCGCTTCTCGCCGTGCTCTTCGTCGCGCCCGCGGCGGCGGCCGTGGGAGTGCCGCTGGTCCAGTTCCGGATGGCGTTCTTTTCGGACGCCATCGGGCACTCGGCGTTCACCGGGGTGGCGTTGGGGGTCCTTCTCGGGATCCACCCCCTCCTTACCATGGTCGCGTTCGGCCTGTTCGTCGCCTACGCGATCACGCTGGTCAAGGGCCGGACCGGGCTCTCCCCGGACACGGTCATCGGGGTGTTTTTCTCCACGGTCATCGCCCTGGGAATCGCCATCATCAGCGCACAGAAGGGGCTGACCCGGAACCTGCAGGCGTACCTGTACGGCGACCTGCTGGCGATATCCGGCGTGGAGGTTCTCTGGATGTCCGCGCTTTCCCTGGCCGTGGCCGTCTACCTGTTCCTCGCGTACAACCGGATCCTGCTCCTGGGGGTTCACGAAGAGTTCGCCCGCAGCCTCGGCGTCCGGGGCCGGGCGCTCGAAATTTCCTTCTCCCTCGTCGTCGCGCTGGTCGTGACGACGGCCATCCGCGCGGTGGGGATCCTGCTCGTCACCGCGCTCCTGGTGGTCCCCGCCGCGGCCGCGCGAAACGTGGCAAGGGGGGCGGCAACGGCCTTCTGGATCGCGATCGCCATCTCCCTGGCTTCGGGGCTCGCGGGGATCGCTGCCTCGTACTACTTTGACACGGCTACCGGCGCCACGATCGTCCTCTTCACGGCGGCGTTCTTCGCCCTGACCGCCCTCCTCCGGCTGGCACGGGGGGAAACCACCTGAGGCACAAGATGGACAAATCTGGCAAGTACCACGCAATCTCCCGTCTGGAAATAGACCAATGCCAGCTGTTGAAAGTATATGTCGGGGGGAATCGGTTCCAGGCGCAATGCCTTCTGGATCACCGGAATCGCCTCCTTCGATTTTCCGGCGTACCTGAGAACCTGCGCCAGGTGAAAATTCGCATAGCCCGAATTGGGGTCGAGCTCCACGAGTAGAGCACACCTAACTTGCTGCGCGCTTCGGCCAGCGAGCCATTCAAGGCCAGTGCCTTTTGCGTCAATTCGATGGCCTTCGCTATGGAGTCCTTGGGGCGGCTCGCTCCGAGCCACACGTCCGCCTGGTGGGTCGCACCCAGCAACGCGTAGGCGGCTGCGTACTTGGGATCCAGGGCGATCGTTTCCTCCGCCATGCGCCGTGCCTGGGCATTGCTCTCCCGATTCCCCTTGCGAAGATATTCACGAGCCTGCATGAGTTTCAGGTAGGCTTCGAGACCCTTCGTGCCTTCCGCCCATGCTCGGGCCTGCTCGCCGGCGGTCAGATTCACGGACATCGCCGACGTGATCTTCAGAATGACGTCGTCCTGAAGGCCGAAGATGTCCTTCAGGTCACGATCGTAGGATTCGGCCCATACGTGCTGGCCCGAAATCGCATCGATCAACTGGACGTTGATCCGGATCCGGTTGCTGGATTTCTGGACGCTTCCCTCCAGCACGTACCGGACCCCGAGTTCCTCGCTCACCTGCTGTACCTTCACCGGTTTGCATTTGTAGGAAAAGGACGAGGTCCGGGAGATCACGAACAGGGAGGAGATTTTGGACAAGGACGCGATGATCTGTTCCGTAAACCCGTCCGTGAAATACTCCCGCTTGGGGTCGCCGGTCATGTTTTCAAAAGGAAGCACGGCGATGGAAGGCTTGTCGGGAAGCGGGACCGCTACCTTCTGTCTCGATGACATCGCCAAGGTGGATCCCGATCCGGAAGGGCATCCTGCGCTCTTTCGGCAGCTCTTCGTTCCGGCCTTTCAGCTCCTTCTGGACCTCCACCGCGCACTCCAGGGCGTGCACCACGCTCGCGAACTCGGCGAGCAGGTTATCCCCCCGGGGTTCCACGACGCGACCCTGTTGTTTCTCGACGAGAGTGAACATCACCTGATGGTGGCCCTTGAGGGTTTGGAGTGTCCCGGCCTCATCCTCCCCCATGAGGCGGCCATACTCCACGGCGCTGGCGCTCAGAACGGCGGCGAGCTTCCGTTTGTGTTTTTCAGCGGACAAAGAGATTCACCCTCCGCGCGCAGTCGGTGCGGGGATTTTGATCGTCCCTGACTTCTCGCAGGTCATCTTTCTCTTAAAATCTTGAGGCGAAGCGTTTTCCCTTGTCTTTTCAGTAAATTCCCCCAATTCACAATGTGCGCATTCGATGACACGAGGACCGCGCCCCGGTTCACGGCAGCCAGAACCACAAGAATGTCCCGGAAGTAATACCGAAGCTGAACGTGGCCACGGAATCTCGTGAATCGCTCCACCAGGATACCACCCCGTGCCCAGTCGTCCTCCTTCGGGGTCTCGTAGGCCGATATTCTCTTCATGGATGCGACGAATTGATTCAGCAAGCGCTTCTCCGCCGCGGATCTGGACCCGGCATAGAGTTCCATGGCCACAACCGAAGACAGGACGACCCGGCCGTTTTCAATGGCCCGGTCCACCAGATCCGAGTGTTCTTTTCTGCGGATGTAGGAGAGGTAGACGGACGTGTCGAAAAGAAAGACGTCGGCCAAGGGTCAGCCCTTGGTCCGCACATCTCGGGAGAAGACATCCTCCAGTTTTCCGATCGCCTGAAGCCGACGAAGGGCGTCCAGCGCCTGCAGGGACGCCAGGCGATGCTCCACGGCCGCGCGCACCGTTTCCGAGTCGCTGTGTGTCCCGAGCAGCTTGCGCAATTTCCCTATCCTCGCCTTGTCGACGATCAGGTTGACGCGTGCCATTTGGACCGTTCCCATGTCCGCCCCCCGATATACACACTATTGCCAATAATATTACACACTACGCCTTTTGCGTCAAGCACAAGGGTACGAGAGCAACTCGTGAGAACCGGCCACGACTCAGGCTGTAGAAAAAATGCCCACGAAGGAATCCCCCGCGCACGGGTGACCCAAGTCATGGGCATGCTGCGTATTGCGACGGAGATCCAAGAACACATCCTGACCCTGCTCGACATTCACCGCGGCGCCGATGGAGCCATCTCCTCCAATGGATGATACGTTTGGCTTCTTCAACGCGCTCCGAGCCGTTATTCTCCTCCCCCCCGTTTTGGACCCTCTTTCAAAACAAACGGGATCACGCGCTCGATACTCTCTGAATCGGGCTTGGCGCGGTTGACGAGCATCCCCGTTTTCGAATCCAACGTCCATCCCTGCATGCTTTTGAACTGCAAGATCGACTTTAACTGGTATTGTCCCTTCCCGACATTCCACTCGGCCGGGCCGGCAACCTCAAACTCGATGTCATTGTTTTTGACACTATTCTTCACTCGGCTGGAGATCAGTTTGATTTCGTTTTTCCCTTGCTTGAGGAATGGCGTAATCACTATTCCTCGCTTCGCCAGGAGGAAACTATTCAGGGGGGTTCCGTTCACAAAAACGGTTGCGGTGACCGGGGAATTCCAACTGGCAAAGGTAGGTTTTCCGCTGATAACGAAATCGCCCGCCTTGAGCTTGATCTTTTCATTCTGCAAGCCGGCATTGTAAATCCTATAAGAGAGTGTCACCTCCTTCACATCCGGTCCTAGTGGGTGAGAGTACCTGCCATTGGCGAACGTCCAATCCGTGTCATTGCGGAATTCCCAAAGAATCGGCTCCATGATCCATTGATCGTTCCCAGGCGTTTTGTGTGCTGGTCCCAACCGGAAGATCAAACCGTTGTTTTTGTTTGCCGCCTGCTGCAGGGTCGTCTTGATCGTGATCGTATTCCACCCCGCTTTCAGGTATTCTCCGATCGGCTCGAAGGTGTCCGAGGTGAAGATGTTCACCGTTTTCCCGTTGACACTGAGCTCACTGTGGAGCGGGTTGTCCCAACTGGAGAAATTACGTTTCACCCAAAGCAAGAACGGTTCGCTGCCGGTCTCTTGAGCTGACACCGGCAAACTGAAAAGACCAACAAGTATTAGCGTGAGCAGAAGCAACAGAATCCTTCGAGACATGGATTTATCTCCTTTGTAACGAGGTGGATGGAATTCCCCGCCAATCCATCAGTCCCGTCTCCATAAAACAATGTGTTTCCGGAGAATTCCGTTCAGATTGACTTGCAACGGGCCTAATCTTTCTATGAATTTATCTATTACGATGGTGCAATTACTGAATCGGGTTCCTGCATGGAAGATTTCCCCCCGTTCGACAACGGTTCGCGTCTCCCCGGGTGGGACTCGAACCGCACACGCTGAAAGGAATCGGTTGCGGATTTCGTGGGCGGGCTCCTATAATTCAGGAAGCTCTTGCGCCCAGACCGTCACCACGATCGGAGAAGCCATGGGACTGAAAGGTTCAAGGACGGAAAAGAACCTGCTGGCGGCATTCGCCGGGGAATCGCAGGCCCGCAACCGCTACACCTTCTACGCCGGAGTCGCCTCGAAGGAAGGGTTCGAGGGGATCGCCGGAATCTTCCTGGAGACCGCGGATAACGAGAAGAAGCATGCCCACCTATACTTCAAGCAACTTGGGGGGAGCGATGTGGAGATCACCGCCGGCTACCCCACGAAGATCGGCGACACCGCCACGAACCTGGCCGCCGCCGCCGCCGGGGAGCACGAGGAGTGGACTACTATCTATCCGACCTTCGGAAAAATCGCCGAGGAGGAAGGGTTCTCCGCCGCCGCGCACATCTTCAGGATGATCGCAGGGGTGGAGGTCCATCACGAGAAGCGGTTCCAGGGGCTTCTGAAAAGGGTGCAGGACGGCACCCTCTTCAAACGCGAGAAGCCCATCCGCTGGAAATGCCTGGTGTGCGGCCACATCCACGAGGGGACAAAGGCCCCGGTGGGCTGCCCCGTGTGCGCCCACCCGCAGGGGTGGTTCGTCCCCGCCGAGGAGAATTTCTAAACGGTCCCTTACTGCGGACTTTCGAACTTGGCCTTCTCCTTCGCCATCGCCTCGCGACCCGCGTCGTAGGCCGCCTTGATGACCGACTTCTCCTCCTCGATGAAGGACTCCACCTTCTGCTTCAGGTCGCCGGACCAACCCTCGGTCTTCTTCCTGTAGTCCTCCGCAAGGCCGCTGATCCTCTCTCGGGCCTCCTTTCCGGAGACGGGTGCGTAGAGCAGGGCCAGCCCCGCGCCGACCAGCCCTCCGGCCAGGAACGCAAGGAATATCGCGCCGCTGCCGTTGCTACATCTTTCCTCACTCATGGCTGCCCTCCCTTCGAACGAATCGGTTCACAACGTGCGACACGGCGGCTTTCACTCCCGCCAGCCCGCCGGCCACATTTCCAAGAACGGGAACGACGGTGTACTGCAGGACCGCAGTGGCCGCGTTCAGCGTCTTCCGGAATTCCCGGACCCCTTCCGTCACGTGCGCCACGTTGGCGGCGCCCCTCTCGGCGTGCAGGAGGATGTCCCGCACCACCGCGTTGGTCTTCCGGAGGTCCTCGGCAGTCATCTCGAACTGCCGGATCGCCTCGTCCACGCGACGGTCCAGGTGGTCGATCGTCCTGCGGAGCCGCCAGAGGGTCATCGCCAGCACCACCGCCAGCGCGATGGCCGCGATCGATAGGGCCGCGAACAACAGCGCCTGGCCGCTCAAAGATTCACCTCCGGTCAGATATTGCAGGACATTACACAGTTCCGCCCATGCAAGATTAAAATACCCTAAAGTCCCGGGACCTTGCAACCTTCCGTACAGTACAATAATTCAGGCGGCAGGAGAGGAACCGAACCGGCCGCGCGAATGTCAGAACCTTCGGGAGTCGGCGTGGATTCGAACGGTGGAAGCCCCAGGCCGGTGGATTTGTTGCTGCAGGCGTTCCGGCAGGGGAAGCCGGGGGCGTTCGACGCCATCGTCCTCGCCCACCAGGACCGGGTGTACGCATTCTGCTCCCGGATGCTCTCCGACCGGGAGGAGGCCCTGGATATCGCCCAGGAGGTATTTCTCTCGGCCTACCGGAACCTCGGCGGGTTCCGGGAAGAGGCGGCGCTGGCCACGTGGCTGCTCAGGATTGCGGCCAACCGGTGCCTGAACCGGATCCGGCAGAGATCCTCCCTCGCGGCGCGGGAGGTCGTCTTCCCGGATGGGGCGGAGCGGGACTACCCGCTCTTCCAGCCGCCGGCCCCCGAGGAGGGGCGGCCGGACCGGATCGCCGAAAACCGGGAGATGGCGAAGATCCTGGAAAGGGCGCTCGGCCGCATCGATCCCGACTCGCGATGGCTGCTGCTCCTTTCGGACGTCGAAGGGTTTACGTACGAGGAAATCGCCGCCATGGCGGGGATCCCGGTCGGCACGGTGAAATCGAGACTTCACAGGGCGCGGATGGCGTTGAGGAAAATCCTCGCGCCGGTGGTTTGAGGGACACCGAGATGGACTGCGAACGAGGACAGAACCTCCTTTCCGAATTCCTGGACGGCTCTCTTCCGGAAAGCGAGCAGGCGAGCGTAAACGCCCATCTGCGGGAGTGCCTCCCATGCAGGGCCGTGAAGGAGGGACTGGAAGAGACCCTCCTGCTCCTCCGCGGTCTTCCACAAGGGAAAGCCCCGACGGAACTGCTGGACGGGGTCCGGCGCAGGATCGCCCGGGAGGAAGTGCCGCCGACGCCTTTCTGGAAGAAGCTGTTCCTGCCCGCCCACATCAAGATTCCCCTGGAAGCGGCGGCGGCAATCCTGCTCTTTCTCCTGGTGTACGGCACCTGGAAGGAGGAACTACCGAATCTGTTCTCCCCCCGGCCGGCCGCACGGATGGATGCCGCCCCCGCAAAGGAGTTCACCAAACCGGCGGAACACGACGCCAGCAAGGCGCCGAGCCCTCCCCGGGCCCAGGCAGCGGAGGAGGCCGTTCCCGGCGATCGCCCCGTACCGCGGGAGAAGGCGGAACCGGGCAGGACCGCGCAAAACGAACGGGACTCGGGGAGATCGGCGGGCTCCGCCGGAACGCGCACTGCAGCCCGTGTGCCCTCCTTGCCTCCGGCATCGTCCCGGTCGCAACCTTCCCTTCCCGTCATACCGGCGCAACGGGTGAGCACAGCCGGGGAAAGGATCGAGCCCCCATCCGCCGCGGCCCCGCCGTCGAGGGTCGCACGGCCGGTTCCTTTCGGCCGGGAGGTGACGATCGAGGTGGCTGCGCAGAACCGACCCGGACTGGAGGAGAGGATCGCCGCGGCCGCGGTGCGGCTTGGAGGAAGCGTGCAGGACGAGCCGGCGAAGGCTGGCATCGATTCGGAAGGCGCGGTCGACATCGTGCGCGTCCACCTGCCGGCGGACTCCGCAAGGCCATTCCTCGCGGAACTCTCGAAGCTGGGAATCCTGCCGGCTGAGGGGATGTCCGACCGGGCCGTCCTCGCCGCCGGACCCTCCTCGGAAGTCGTAGGCTACACGGTGCGGATCCGGGTCAGATGAAGGTTCCCCCAGCGTAGCTCTGAGCGATGCTTTTCAACCGGTCCCGATCGCGTCGGTACTTCTCCTTCATGCCGATCAGCCATTCGCCGTGCATCTTCCTCGACTCGGGGCCCCGCCACGAGTGTGCAGGCGCCGTGGTTGCAAGCCGGACGCCGTCCCCCTCGGAAGACACTATCCCGCGCGCACCGCACAGGAGGCAATAGACGCGGTTCCCCCCCCGGAACTCGAAATAGGTCCCTCCGCACTGCGTGCAGGAGGGGTTCTCCGCCGGCCGCGCTCCCTTCGCAAAAAACGCGGAGGCCAGCCGCCCCGCGGCGTCTTTTCCTTCTTCCGAGAGGAGCGCTTCTCCGGGCAGCGCGGCGTGGATCACCGAGCGGCCCTTGACCTCCATTCCCATGCCGCGGATGAAGTTCTCCACACCCAGCAGGGACGCCCCTTCCCCGTCCTTGACGCCCGCAAGCGCCACCCCGACCGCCGGCTTGCCGGAGAGCGCCTCGATCCGCCGGAAGAACTGCAGCCCCCGGTCGAGAAACCGCTGAAGGGAGGAATGCGCCCCGAGCAGGTAGACGGGCGCGGCGACGATCACGCCGTCGGCGGCCACGATCGCGTCCAGCACCGCGCCGAAATCGTCCTGGTGGGGGCAATCCCCCGTCAAGCACCGATAGCACGCCTTGCAGGGCCGAATGTCCTTCTCGACGAGCCGGACCATCGAAAGTTCGACAGGCCCCGGAAGGCGGGCAGAGATCTCCTTGACGATCAACTCGCAGTTCCCCATCCTCCTTGGGGAACCGAGGATCCCCAGCACGCGTTTCAATTGCCCTCCTTCGCCCCGTCCAGCAGGGTCCGGTATTTTCCGCACATGCCGAACTTGAGGTACGGGATCACCGCCGCCGTCGCCTCCCGGCTCATCGGGAGGAATTTCCCCTTCGCGCGGACGAGAACCTTCCCGCCGCAGATCAACTCTCCTTCGCTGTAGGCAATCCGTCCGGCGTCCTCGACCAGCCGGCTCCGGACCTCGATCTCCTCTCCCACGGGGACCGGGGCGAGGTATTTCACGGTCAGCTCGCCGGTCAGGTACATGCGCTGCAGCCCCCCGAAGACAGTTGCGGCCCAGCCCATCGACTCGTCGAGGAGCGCTGCGACGACGCCTCCGTGTGCGACGTTCCTGTAGCCGTTGACGTGGGGAGGGAGTGCGATCCTCGTGCAGACCGCGTCCCCCTCCACGTAGAACTTCGTGCGGACGCCGCAGGCGTTCTCCTCGCCGCACAGGAAGCACCCCGTGGAATGAGGAAGATATTCCTTCTCCGCGCCGTTCATGTCTTTTCCTTCCGCAGCGATCCCTGCCAGGTCTCCCGCCGTTGAAGCTCGGCGGCCACGTCGCGCGACATCTCCCGGCTCCCCTTCCCCCATAAGGGGGCCAGCAGCATCTCCCGGGGGGCCGTCCCTATCAGGCGGATCACGGCAATTTCGGGACAGAGGCGTTCCAGGAAGTCCGCGCAGGCCCCGACGTACTCACCGTATTCGGGCACCCGAACCTCGCCCCGCCGGAACGGAGACTCCAAGTTGCTCCCCGAGACGACGTGCAAATGGTGCAGCTTCACCCCCTGCACTCCCAGGTCGGAGAGAATGCCGGCCGCCGCCACGAAGTTCACCCGCGTGTCCCCGGGAAGACCGTAAATCAGGTGAACGGCAACGTCGATCCCCCGCTTCCGCGCGGCCGGCACAGCCTCCATGAACTCCTGCACGGTGTGCCCCCGGTTGATCCCCGCGAGAACGTCGTCGGAGATCGACTGGAGGCCGATCTCGACGGATACGTACCGTTCCCTCGCAATTCCCTCGAGCACGTCCAGGACCGCGCTCCCGAGGCAGTCCGGCCGGGTCCCGACAACGATTCCGACGACG
This sequence comes from Deltaproteobacteria bacterium RBG_16_64_85, assembly GCA_001798885.1. Classification (NCBI taxonomy): domain Bacteria; class Deltaproteobacteria; species Deltaproteobacteria bacterium RBG_16_64_85. The sequence continues at coordinate 10,671 of MGQW01000068.1, read as the reverse complement.
TCGGGGTGGCAGAACGCCGCGCGGTACGTCCGCTCGAGCTCTTCCGGCGGAGCGTGGCTGTTCGTGTACGGTTGAAAGTAGACCAGCAGCTTGCGGAACGCCTTGAGCCTGGCATGGGATGCGATTGTCCTGCGCACCTGCTCCTCCACCGGCAGGCCCGGGAAGAGGACCCCCTCCGTGAAGGATTCGTTGTTGCAGTACAGGCAGCCACCTGTCCCTCGCGTGCCGTCGCGGTTCGGGCAGGTGAACCCCGCCTCCACGCTGATCCTTGCCGCCGGCCCGCCCAGGCGCCGCCGGAGGAACGAGGCGTAGTTGTGGAACCTCAACTCCGGATGGATGGGGGGGAACAGGAGGGGCTCCTTCGCCTCAGCCGCCGATGCGGGACATCGGTTCCATGTGCCTATTTTATCAGAGCGGGCGGCGGAACTGGGGATGGGAATTTCATTCGCAGCTCCACGAGGTGCAGGGCGATTTCCCGGCGCACCTCCACCGGGCAGGGAGAGCCGCCTTGAGCATCCTCGCGTGGAACGGAGTCGGCCTCTCGGCAAATCTTTTCCGCAAGGGAGAAAGCCTCTTCCGCCGCCTCGGGTCTGCCTGCGCGCATCCGGAGGACGCCCAGCGTGTCCAGTAGCGTCGCCTTGCGGACCCCGGGTTCGGAGACCACCCCCTCCATCCGGCCCATCGCCTCTTCGATCCCCTCCCCGGTGAAGATGGCAGTCCAGGAAAGATTATTGGTCGCCTCGGCATCCCCTGGCTGCAACTCGAGCGCCCGGAGGTATTCCTCGCGGGCCTTGTCATGCTCCTTCCTGGCCAGGTAAATGTTGCCAAGGTTGACGCGGGCCTGGAAATATTTCTTGTCCTTGCGGAGTGCCGCTTCGTATTCCCGCCGCGCCAGGTCGAGCTCTCCCCTCCGCTCGTAGGCGATGCCCAGCTCCACGTGCTCCGCAGCGGTCAGCGGGTCCTCGAGGACGATGATTTTCGGCATGCGGGAGCACCCGCCCGCCGGAAGGAGGATCAGCAGGAGCGCCGCAAAAGCCGGAAGGCGCCACGGGATGGTCCGGCGCAGACGCCGCAGGAGGGGGGCGCAGTGAGCCGGCCTCCAGGGTTCCGTTCCCGCAGAGGCCGTGCACCGAGAGGGTCGATGCGCCGCGTCCGGCGAGGCGCCCGACCGAAGCGTACCCGCTGCGGTACGGTGAGGGAGGGCAACGATGCCGGGGCGGATGCAGCGGCCCTCGAATGCCGGGATCTGAGGGAATGGAGCCCTGGAGGCCGGTGCGCAGACGCGCGGGTGCATCGCGTGTCGAGCCACGAACGGAGCTCCCCTCCGAGGCGGCGCAGCCGAAGGGAGGTCCGGCGCTGCGCTTTCCGGCATCACCGGTCCGCCCGGCGGACTACGAGCGCCAGCCGCCCCATTTTGGCCCACTGGGCATCCAGCGTGGAGAAGGGGATCTCCTTCCCCTGTTCGCGTCCGGAATGCGCAACGACCCCTTCCGGGATCCAGCCAAATGCCACCAGGTAGTGGGGGCGGCTCCAGACCCACGCGCCGAGGTCGACCAGCAGGATCACGGGGACGCCCACCGTAATCCGCTCCCGAAGGCGGGAAAGGTCCAGATCCGCGACCTCCGCCGCGAACCCCCGCCGCCGTGCGGCGTCGGCCAGGTCGGTGATGAGCGTTCCTTTCAGTCCTTCCGTCCGGGTCTCGCGGAGGATCTCCGCCGTGGAAACATCCTGCCCCAGGAACCGGAGGACCGTCGCAAGGGAGGAAGGGCCGCAGGTATCGTCTTCCTGAGGGAGGAAAGGAACCCCCTGGATGACGACCGCCGGGCGGGCGTCCGTCCTCTGTTCCTTCACGGGCCCGCCCCTCGCGCATCCCCCCAGAAGAAAAACGGCGCCTCCCACCAGCAGGGCGGCGCCGAGAAGCCGTTTACCTGCCGTCAACGAACGACGATTTCCTTGTTCATCAGCTTCATGATCACGATGATGAGGATGATCAGGATCGCCGCCCCGATCAGGAAGCCCAGCGCGTCGTCCGCCCCCGCAGCCACCCGGTCGGTCAACGAGGCGAGTCGATGCAAATCCTTGTCGCTCATCGACCGGAGCTTGGCCATCGCCTCCTCCGGGGAAACGCCGTAATCCACCAGCTTCTGCAGGACGACTTTCCGTTCCAGGAACACCTGCATCGTGGCAACGTCCGCCGTCCGGAGGTCGCCCCCTGCCCCATGGGAGGCGATCACGCCGGCTTCGGCCACCCCTCGAAGAGACCCCAGCACTCCCATCCACCCCGCCATCACCAAGGCCAATGCAAGAAACCAGCCCGCCTTCCGAATGGATGCCATTTCCTCTCCTCCTTTGAAATGATGGAACCCCTTCTATTCTTCCGATACGGAAGTATCTTCGCAGAATCCGGCCTCGCTGGTCAACCGGCCGAATCCGCTCCCGCGATGTTCCCGAGGAAAGCCACGGAGATGTCAGAGGATCCGAACCGGCAGAATGATCATCGGCAGCCCCGCGAAAACCAGCTTCTTCTGTGCGAGAAACGCGGTCTGGTTGTGGAGCAGACGCGTGATGAAGTTCTCCTCCTGGAAGACGAGCTGGCCCGAGAAGAAGACGATGTTGGGGAAATCCTTGGCCGCCCCTTCGGCGAGGTGGCCGATGATCTCGATGACGTCCGTCCCCACCTCGCTGCGCGCCTCCGCGTAATACCCGTGCCCCTTGACGAACTCCAGGTAGTTCAGGAGCTGGTTCTTCAGGTCCGCCCCGAGGTTCACCACCTCTTCCGCGCCCTTGAAAACGGTGCTGTCCACGACCCCCGCCGAGAGGAAGATGAAATTCCGGAAGGTCCCCGGGAACGACCGGATGACCGAGAAGAAGACGTGCATCCCGAGGCCGTTGTAGCCCGACACCATGATCGCGGCCGTCGGAGCGACGCGGCGCAGCATCGGCTCCTGCACGGAGGAGACCGTCACGGGGGGAAGCTGGAGCAGGAGCTCGTCCAGCCTCCGGAGGGCCTGCTGTGCCGTCCGGTAGTGACGGCGGACCAGGAAGCACGCAGAGATGAACGTCCCCGTGATGAGCAGGGTGATCCACCCTCCCTCGGGGAACTTGATCCACACCGTAAAGCAGAGGATCGAGGCGGTCAGCAGGAACCCGACGCCGTTCATGGCAAGCTTGATCTTCCATGCCTTCTCCTTATCGCGGTCCTTCCACCAGTGGACGATCATGCCGAACTGGGAGAGGCTGAAGGTGAGGAAGACGTTGATCGAATACATGACGACCAGGTACTTCACCGAGCCGCCGGTGATGTAGAGCATGAGGAACGCCATGACGCCCATGAAGTAGACGCCGTATTTCGTCACCAGTCGCTCGGAGAGGTGCGCGAACCGGTGAGGCATATAAGAGTCCACAGCCATGTTCGAGAGGACCTGGGGCCCCCCCAGGAACCCGGTCTGGGCCGCCACGAACAGGAGCGCCGCCTCCGACGCGAGCACGAGGGCGACGACCACTACGCCCCCGCTCCCCGGCCAGACGCCGCCCAACAGCGTATCGAACAGGACGGCGTTGAGCGTCTTCCCGGGAACGGGCGATACCCCATTGAGGACGTACCCGAGGATGATTCCCCCGGCGATGAAAGAAAGAGAGATGGCCATGTACAGCATGGCCCTTTTCCCCGTTTGAACGCGGGGCTCACGGAGCGTCTGCATGGAGTTGCTGATGGCCTCGATTCCGGTGTACGTCCCGGCTCCCATCGAGTAGGCGCGCATCAGGAGCGCACCCAGCCCCAGCCAGCCCATGCTCTTCACCGCGGAGGAGAGGTCCGTCGACACTCGGGCGCCTACCGCGGGCAACTCCGGCACGTGGCGCAGGACGGCATAGAGCACCAGCGGGATGTGACTGAGCACGAAGGCCATGAAAATAGGGGTCAGGACCACTACGGATTCCTTCACGCCCCTAAGGTTGAGCCAGATGAGAAAAAGGATCACGCAGGAGATAAACCAAAATTTGTGGGTCTGCCATCCCAGGGGAAGAAAGCTGAAGACCGCGTCGGCCCCCGAGGCCACGGAAATCGTGATCGTCAGGACGTAGTCGATGACGAGCGCCGAGCCGGACACCACCCCCGCTCTCTCCCCCAGGAGCTTGGAGGCGACGATGTACCCGCCACCCCCGGAGGGGAACGCCTCGATGATCTGCGCGTAGCTCCCGGAGATGATGAAGACCGTCGCCACCGTGGCCAGGGCCACGAAGAGAGCCAGGACCGTGTGGCTCCCGAGGGCGAGGTAGGCCTCTTCCGGACCATAGGAGGAGGAGGAGATCCCGTCCGCGCCCAGGCCCACCCACGCGAAAAAGGCGACGAGAGAGACGCGGTGGAAGATCTTCGGATCGAAGAGATCGCGCGGAGCCCCGAAGAGAAAGCGCTTGGCGCGCTGGTAAATGGAGGCGTTTTCCATCACCGGTACCGGGAGAGCATCTCCGACAGCCGGGAAAGGGCTTCTCCCATCTCGGTGCGGCAGGTCGCCTTGTCCTGCAGGCAAAGCCTCTCCGCGTGCTCCATCGCGGACAGCCACTCCTTGCGGTCGTCCCGCAGGTGCGCGACAAACTCGTTATACGCCCGGGCGAGAGCGACCATCTGGTCTCCCTTCCGGAGGAACACCGCCTTGACGGCGTGCCCCGATTCGAAGTTCTCCAGCGCTCGTTCCATCCGATAGAGCGGACCCGCGATCTTGTGGAAGGAGTAGACGGAGAGGAGGGCGATCACCACGCTAACGACCAGGACGTATGCCAGCATGGAAAAGGCGAGGATGGGAACCAGGAAGGCGGACAGGTCGCGGAGAGCGAAATAGACGCCGGCGTACGTGCCCGGAAGGGGCTGGTTGAAAATGAGGTAGAAGGCCAGGAAGAGGAGCCCTCCCCCGGCTCCGATGGTCAACAGCAACTGCATCGCGAACCGTCCTTCGTGGCCCCACTCCGCGGCACGCTTCCCCTTGCCGGCAAGGCGGGAGTTCACGGGGCGACCTTCCGGACGGTGGCTTTCAGCACATTCCATCGCTTCGCGAATTCCTCTTCGGAAAGCGGCTCGCTCCGGAGGAATTCCGCTTCCGCCGCGATCTCACGGATCCTGGAGAGGGTCCAGGAGCGGGCCGAGTCGATCTTCTCTCCAATGTCCGTTATGTCCGACAGCCCCGCCGCCTCCGTGGGGGTGGACAGGTCCCCCTCCGTCGAAATCAGGAAGGCCTCCACGAGCCTGCTGGCCCCCCTGCGGACCCTGCGGATCAGCAGAAGCTGCACGAGAAGGCTCGCTGCAATCACGCCAGCGGACAGAACCGCCACGTGCCGGGCCAACGCTGCGCCGATGATTTCATACGGCGACAGGAAATGGTAGTGCCCCTGCAGGGATGCGACCCGGAGTTCCCCCCTGGCGTAATGATGGAAGAACAAGGCGAACAGCGCCGCCCCCGCGAACACGACGGCCGCGAAGCACAACGCGATGCCCCCCTGGAGCCGGGGGTTCACAAACACGGTTCTCCTTGCGATGCGGCGGGGTGCGCGTGGGCTCATGGCGTCCTGTGGCACCCGCCGCACAGCGCTTCGAATCCATCGTCAGCGGGGTTCGAACGCCGAAGGAAGAACGTCTTGAAATACGGGGAAGCCCCCGCCGCATCGGCATTCACAGGCATTTGCCCGGCGAAGGTCCTGACGTTCGAGAGGTAGGGGCCGTGGGCGGAGTGGCACGTGAGGCAGATGATGTTCTCGCCGTCGCCCAGGCGGAATTCCGGCGGAATCTTCACCTCGCGGAACTTGCTGCCCGGGTGGACCTTGAGCGGATGGGTGCGGCCCCGCTCCTCGGCCAGATGGCATTCCAGGCAGAAAACGACGGAAGACGTGGAGAATCGGCCAGGTTCCAATTTCGAATCCGTGTAGACGTGGCATCTCCCGCACTGCGCGGGTTGCCGGAAATACTCGTGCGGGTTCTCGGGGGGAGACGGTGCCGAAATCGCCGGATGGAGAAGGAGGGGAAGCGCCGACAGGAAGAGAACCGACAGGTAGAAACGCCTTGCCGAAACGATCCTCAACGCGGTCCCACCCCCGGGGAGATCACCCTTCCCTGCCCTTCATATTATATGGTAATACCAAAAAATTTGGGGGGCGCTTCAGGCCCCCCGTTGGAAGTTGGGTTGACGGTCTACAAACCCCTCGCATCTCCTATCGGAGGGAAGACCTCCGAACTTTAGGAAAAAATCGGACTTTAAAAAGAACTCCTCGTCCTCCGACAGGGACATGGGGTAGAGCAGGACCACGAGGTTGTGCAGCCGGCCTCTCTGCATGTATACATGTTTCAATGGGGAACGATCCTATAGCCGAAAGAGGGAGACAAGGGTGAACATCGTCATCGTCGAGCGAGAAGGGGCCGTGGCGACCCTGCGGATGAACCGCCCGGAGCGGATGAACGTATACGATTTCGAGATGGGCGAGGCGTTGCTCACCGGCCTGGCGGAGATTGCCTCCGACCCTGCCGTGCGCTGCATCGTCTTCACCGGCGCGGGGAGGGTTTTCTCGGCCGGCGGCGACGTGGGCATGATGGGAGGGATGAAAGAAGAGGCCCCCCACCGGTTTCTCGACCTGACCGTTCGATTGCACGCCTTCGTCGCCTCCCTGCGGCGCTGCCGCAAACCCGTCCTTTCGGCGGTCAACGGCGTGGCGGCAGGGGGTGGCTTCTCCCTGGCGCTGGCCGGGGACATCGTCGTGGCCACCGAGTCGGCGCGCTTCGCGCTGGCCTACCAGAACATCGGGCTCTCCCCCGACGGGGGTTCGACGTTCTTTCTCGCAAGAGCCGTGGGGACGCACCGGGCGATGGAGCTGACGCTTTCGGGCAGGACGCTCTCCGCGGGCGAGGCCGCCTCGTGGGGGCTTGTCCAGCGGGTGTTTCCTGACGATTCCTTCGCCTCGGAGACGGCCGCGCTGGCGGCAGGCATCGCGGCCGGTCCCACGCTCGCCTACGGCAAGGCCAAGGAGCTGTACAACCGGGCGCTCCTCCAACCGCTGGAAACGCAGATGGAGGAAGAGCGCCAGGGGATCGCGGAGTCCGCCAGGACCGCTGATTTCAGGGAAGGAATCCGGGCGTTCCTCGCGAAGAGAAAGGCAAGCTTCCGGGGGAAATAGGTCCGCGACAATCCGGTTGTCGGCCCGGGCCCCCTGTCTCCATGTGGCGGAGCACATCGGACCGGGAAGATACGGGGATCCCCTCGATTCCTTCGGGACGAAGAAAGCCTGCCAGGAACTGGCAGCGCTCTGTTGAGCATCAGCTCCCTGCATCTTGGCGTGGACAGCGCCGCGCCCCACATCGCGTCCGCGGTGGGCACTCCCTCGGTCATCCTCTTCGGTCCGTCCGACTGGCGCGCCTGGACGGTCCCCGGCGAGACCCATAGGATGGTGACTTCCGACCACCCTTGCGTGCCTTGCCACAACAAGGGGTGCGACGGGAAAGAGAGAAGCCTCTGCCTGGAAGAGCTTGGAACGGAGAAAGTCACGAAGGCCCTATCCGGGGTGATCGCCGCGATCGAGGCGAATCGGCTCGCCGCCGGGGCAACGCGAGCCGAACCGAAGCGGGATGACCCCGGAATTCACTCGACGATCCCCATCAAGCCGAAGATCTTCTCGAACCGCATCTCCCAGGTGTGTTCGCGAAGGGTGAGCTCGCGCCCCGCGTTCCTTCTCCCGGGTTCGACAGCAGTAGGTGAACGGACAAGGCAATAGTGATTTTTTTCCGGATGGCTACAGGTTTCGGTCGATTTTGACATGTGCCTACGGATTTTCCGGTGTCACGGCGATCTTCCGGAACGGGGGTGGCGGGGATATCTTGAGCTTTATCAATAGGTTGGCCTGATCTTGGGTCAATTCCGTCCGCTGAAGAACCTTGCCGTCTTTCCCAAAGAATTTCCCAAGATGGATTCTGTCCATAATCTCCCAGATCCTGTCCCGGGTTTCCCCCATTTCCCGCTCGGTCACCCACACCAGATGCAGGGCAAGCCAGCATGGAAGAACATGGGAACGGATCCGGTCCTCCTTCCGGTTCGTCCCGACGGCGCGGGAGATCGACGCGCACTTCGGCATCGCCGAGAAAAACGCCTTCTATTCCCTTGTCTTGCTGGAGCGAAAGGGCAACATCCAGCGGAGGAAACACCCTCCGCGCCGGATCGAACACGCGGGGGAGACCTTCGCTCCGCCCCCGCTGCGCGTGCCCGTGCTGGGCTGGGTCCCCCCGCGGGAAATCCCCGGGAAGCGGTTGAGCACGTCGATGAGGAGTTCCGCGGGCCGCTGCGGCTTCGGGTCGTCGCTCAAACCGATTCTTGAGCCGGCAACTGCACAGGAGACTTCGGGGGGGGCTTATCCTAATATCTAAGGTAGGCAGGCCGCGGGAATGGTCGGCACCTGGCGGATTGGCGGAAAGATGCCCATGCCCGAAACCAGCATCATCCTGGTAACCTACAATAACCTCTACGAGACGACCATCCCCTGCCTGGATAGCATCTTCCAGCACACCGGAAACGAGGACTACGAGGTCATCGTTGTAGACAACAACTCCTCGGACGGGACGTCGATCTACCTGACGGAACGGGCCCGCCGGGAGCCGCGCCTGCGCTGCGTGCTGAACACGGTCAACCGTGGCTTCGCCGGAGGAAACAACGACGGCATCAGGGCCGCATCGGGGAGTATCCTGGTGCTGCTGAACAACGACACCCAGGTCAGCGAGGGGTGGCTTGCCGGGCTCCGTGCGTCCCTCCAGGAGGACGATTCGATCGGTCTGGTCGGGCCGGTTTCCAATGCGGTCGGCAATGAGCAGAAGATTTTCACCAGCGGCGTCACCCCGGCCGAGATCCTCGCGGAGGGGGCGGCATGGGCCTGGCACAGCCGTGGCGATGCCTTTGAAACCGAACGGCTCGGATTTTTCTGCGTGGCGCTCCGCCGGGAAACGGCAGACAAGGTGGGCCTCCTCGACGAGGCCTTCGATCTGGGATTTTACGAGGACGACGACTACTGCCTTCGAATGCTAAAGGCGGGTTACAAACTCATCTGTCGGGAGGATATCTTCGTTTACCACCGGGGGAGCTCCTCCTTCGGGAAGACCCTCCGGAAAACCGAAGAGCTCTTGAAGAAAAACCGCCGCCTCCTTGAGAGAAAATTCGGAATGCGGTACTCTCCACGTCATCCGCGGGATCTGCAGCTCGACCTCGTTGAATCGTATTTTAAGGAGGACGAGCGTACCCGGAGTCCGGAATCCCGGCGGTTCAAGATCGAGAACCGGATGCGGATCATCGAAGAAATGATGCCGCGCGGATTCCTCAAACGGTGGCAATTTGAGCGCCGGCTGAAACACGTATTGTCAAATCTCACACAGGTTGGGTAGTTACGGACATCCCATTCGGCTTCCGGATTATCGAGATGCAAGAAAGGACGGCGGATTCCGGCTTCGCACCGATCGGCCTGTCAAGGACCTGGGGGATGAGAAAACAGTACATCGAAGTGCCGCTTGCCATGCGGTGCCGCGGATTGCGGTCCTTCCTGATGCGGCTCGCAGGCAACATCCTGTGCCCTGCATACTGGTTGGCCGCATTTTTCGCCGGCGGGCCGGGGCTCTTTTTCCATTTGCAGTGCACGTGGCTCGGCGTGATTTCTCTTGTTACCCGACGCCTCAAGAGAGGCCATTACAGCCTGATGTTTTTCCCCATGGACTCGACTCGATATTTCGAGTTCGACGTGTCGTGGGAAAGACTGCGCCGGTTGCCGTTTACGCGCTATATGGATGTTTCCTCGCCCCGACTTCTCCCGCTTGTTCTCATGCGATCCAACCGGCAGGCGACCGCAGAGCTCATCAACCCGGATGCAAAAGACATAAGAGACACGGAGAGGTTCTTTCGGGCGTTCGGAGTTGGCCAGCGGTGCCGGTTCAGCGCGCGGACGGTCGAGCAGGCATCCTTCGAACCATCGTCTTTTGACCTGATCACCTGTATCTCTGTACTGGAACACATACCGGCTGACAGCGAGGCGGTCGAACGGATGTGGTCCCTTCTGCGGACCGGCGGCAGGCTTGTGCTGACGCTGCCATGCATGTCGCAACCCATGGAGCAGTACATCAGCGACAACCAGTACGGGGTGCTGCAGCCGGGAAGCGACGGGTATACTTTCTGGCAACGCTATTACGACGAAGAAAGGCTTCGGGAGAAGATTTACCGTATCACCGGACCGCCGGAACACATGGTGATTTTCGGCGAAAAAACGAACGGCCTTTTTTTCCGGAACGCGACCATGAAGCGCGTCCTCGGCGGGCGGTATCCGTTCTGGCGGGAGGCGTACATGATGGCGACGGAATACCGTTATTACCCGTCGCTGGATGAACTTCCCGGAGAAGGGGTCGTGTTCCTGGAGTTCCTGAAGAAATGAAATCTCCGCTCCTCTCGATCTGCATCGCGACCTACAATCGCGCGGGCTTCATCGGCGAGACGCTGGACAGCATCATCCCCCAGCTCACCGAGGAGGTCGAGATCGTCG
>MGQW01000068.1:0-101 GCA_001798885.1 Deltaproteobacteria bacterium RBG_16_64_85 | reverse complement strand
CCCGACGGTCATGGAGCGCTATGCCGCCGACTGCCCCGGACTTCGGTACATCCGGCTCCCGGAGAAGGGAGGGGTCGACCAGGATTTCTGCAAGGCGGTCG
>MGQW01000067.1 GCA_001798885.1 Deltaproteobacteria bacterium RBG_16_64_85 | reverse complement strand
CGAAGCTCCCGATCGACGAGGGGACGCTGGTCATCGCCCTCCCCGGGTCGCCGACCAGCATCGACCCGCGGCTCGCGACCGACGCCTACGGCGAGCAGATCCTCCAGATGACGCACGCCTTCCTGATCAAGAGGGATGCTGCGGGAAACCCGCTCGCCGACCTGGCGGAAACGTGGGAAGAGAGATCGCCAACGGAAATTCTATTCAGGCTTCGTAAAGGCGCGCGCTTCCATGATGGACGGGAAGTCACCTCCTCCGACGTTCGGTACACGTTCGAATGGATCCTCGACCCGAGGAACCGTTCGCCGCACCGGGCGACGTACGACAAAATCCTGAAGATCGAGGCACCTGACCCGCACACGGTCTTGTTTTATCTCAAGGAGCCGTTCGCTCCCTTTCTCGTCGGCATGGCCCGCGGGATCGTCCCGGCGGGGTCCGGGGCCCGCGGGTACACACCCGTCCCGGGGGCGGGCCCTTACAAGGTCGATGATTTTCAGCCCGACGAGGCGATCACGCTTTCCCGGTTCGGCGCGTATTACGACCACTCCCCCTCCATCGCCAAGGTGATCGTGAAATTCATTCCCGACAGCAACGTCCGGTTCCTCGAGCTGAAAAAAGGGAGCGTCAACTTCGTCCTGAACGGCGTGGATCCGGATCTCCTTCCGGCGGCGCTGAAAAACCAAAACCTGGTGATGGAAGAAGCGCCGGGAAGCAACGTCTCCTATCTCGGGTTCAACCTGCGGGACCGGATCCTCTCGGACGTGCGGGTGCGCCGCGCCATCGCGCTCGCCATCGACCGGGAGGCGATCGTACGGGCGATCTGGAAGGGCCACGCGGACCTGGCCGATTCGATCCTTCCCCCGGGCTTCCGGGCTAATTCGGAGGAGCTTTCCCCGCTGCGGCATGATCCCGCGGAGGCGAATCGGCTCCTGGATCTTGCCGGCTACCGCGATCCGGACGGGGACGGCCCGAAGCCCCGCTTCACGCTGACCTACAAAACATCGCAGAACGAACTGCGCCGCCGGATCGCCGCCGTCCTCCAGGAACAGCTGCGTCAGGTGGGCATCGCGGTGGAGGTCCAGTCCCACGAGTGGGGGACCTTCTTCTCGGACATCCGGAAGGGGAATTTCCAGCTCTACAGCCTCACCTGGGTGGGGATCGCGGATCCAGACATCTTCCATTACGCCTTCCATTCGTCGCAGGTCCCCCCGGAAGGAGCGAACCGCGGCCGGTACGCAAATCCCGAGCTCGACCGGCTCGTCGAAGAGGGACGCCGGGAACTTTCGCGTTCGAAGCGCAAGGAGATCTACCGCAAGGTCCAGCTTCTCCTTTTCCGCGACCTGCCGGTGTTCCCCCTCTGGGTCCATCGCAACCTCCTCCTCCGGGACCGGCAACTCGCGGGGTTCACCCTTGCACCCGATGAAGACTACACGTCGGTAAAAGAAATGCGGATCGACAGGCAGGTCCGGGGCGCCACGGGGAAGGCCGCGCCGTGAGAACCTATCTCCTCTCGCGCCTGGCGCAGCTGTTTCCCGTCGTCTTCGGCGTCGTGACGATCGTTTTCCTCCTCCTCCACCTCATCCCCGGCGACCCCGTCGAGATCATGCTGGGCGAGAGCGCAGTGGCGGCGCAGAAGGAGGAGCTGCGCAGGGAGCTCAAGCTCGACCGCCCGGTCGCCGCACAGTACGTCGAGTTTCTCGGCGGGCTGGCCACGGGCGATCTGGGCGTCTCCTTCCGCAGCCGCGAGCCGGTGCTGCGCGAGATTCTTTCCCGCTTCCCCGCCACCCTGCTGCTCGCCGCGGCTTCCCTTCTCGTTGCGGTCCTGATCGCCGTACCGCTGGGGATCCTCTCCGCGATGCGCCAGCATTCCCTGCTCGACCACCTCTCCGCCTTCCTGGCGATGCTGGGGCTCTCCATGCCCAATTTCTGGCTGGGGCCGCTGCTGATCCTCATCTTCTCCATCCGGTTGGGACTCTTCCCCGTGGCGGGTTTCGGAACCTCGCGGCACCTCGTTCTTCCCGCGCTCACCATGGGGACGGGGATGGCGGCGATCCTGATGCGGATGCTGCGCTCCTCGCTCCTCGAGGAGATCCGGCAGGAGTATGTCCGCGTGGCGGCCGCGAAAGGGCTGTCCCGCCGGGCGACCGTCCTGCGCCACGCCCTGAAAAACTCGGCCATCCCGGTGCTCACCGTTCTCGGGCTGCAGTTCGGGGCGCTGCTCTCCGGGAGCATCATCACCGAGACGATCTTCTCCTGGCCGGGGATCGGCCGGCTGATGGTACAAGCGATCGACGCGAGGGATTACCCGCTCGTCCAGGGGTGCGTTCTCTTCATCGCCCTGTGCACCGTTGCCGTGAACCTGGCGACGGACCTCCTGTATTCCCGTCTCGACCCGAGGATCCGGTATGGTTGACGTGCATTCCCGTAAAACCATTCCTGCGCGGTTCCTCCGGCACCGGGGGGCGACGGCTGGCCTCTTCGTGGTGGCGGCGCTTCTCCTCGTCGCGCTGCTCGCGCCGTGGCTCTCCCCCTTCGATCCGAACGCGCTGGACCTCGATTCCGGATTATCCGGTCCTTCCGCCTCCCACTGGCTGGGACAGGACAAGCTGGGCCGGGACCTCTTCTCCCGCCTGATTCACGGCTCGCGCATCTCGGTCGCCGTCGGCCTCGGGACGGTCTCCATCTCGCTGGCGATCGGACTCCTCGCGGGATCCCTGTCCGGCTTCTTCGCTGGAAAGGTGGATCACCTGTTCATGCGGCTGGCCGATATCCTGCTGGCGTTTCCCGGGATCCTGCTGGCGATCGGGATCACGGCGGTCCTGGGGCCTTCCCTGCGCAATGTGCTGATCGCCCTTTCCCTGCTGGGGTGGGTGGGATATGCCCGGCTCATCCGGGGGCAAGTGCTGAAGGTGAAGGAGCTGGAGTTCGTGCAGTCGGCCCGGGCGGCAGGGAGCCCGCCCTTCCGGCTGCTCCTGGCGCACATCCTCCCCAACGCCCTCTCCCCCATCATCGTGGAGGCCACGTTCGGGATCGCCCGCGCCATCGTCGCGGAGGCGGGGCTAAGCTTCCTGGGCCTGGGCGTCGCGCCGCCGGCCCCGTCCTGGGGAGCGATGATCAACGAGGGGAGGCACTTCCTTTTCGTCGCGCCGCACATCGCCACCGTTCCCGGACTGGCCATCATGGCCACCGTGATGGCATTCAATTTCATCGGGGATGGCCTGCGGGACGCGATGGACGTGCGGGAAGAGATCCCCTGAAAACCTTTGCGGCCCGTCAGGCCGCCTCGCGGTTCAGGAAGTCGACGAGCATGCGAAGCCGGCCGAAGCTCTTCCGGTTGAACCGGAAGATCAGCCGGGATAGCTCCGCGAGCTCGGGCTCGTCCTCCTCTTCCGGCAGTGCGGCGCCCAGGCGAAACGTCCCGGAATCGACGATGTCGCCAAAGGAGGCGCAGAGACGGGAGAAGACCGCCTCGGAGGGCGAAAGGCGAAGCCGGAACACGAGGTCTTTGCCCACGTACCGCATGCTGTGGTAGACGCGGTAGAAACCCAGGATCTCCTCTGCCGCTTCGAAGGCGTTGTCGGTGACCCGGAACAGCGCGAGGTCCTCCGGCGAGATCCATCCCCGCCCGAGGAGGTGATGCTCGACGAACTCCTTCCACAGCCTCCAGTAGTCGCCCCCCGGCTCGTCCACGAGCACGATCGGGAACAGCCGGCTTTTCCCGGTCTGCAGGAGGGTCAGTACCTCGAACGATTCGTCGAGCGTCCCGAACCCCCCGGGGAAAAGCGCCACGCCGTCGGCCTCCTTGACGAACAGCAGCTTGCGGGTGAAGAAATACTTCACGTGAATGAGCTTCGAGTCGCCTGCGACCACGGGATTATCCGGCTGCTCGAAGGGGAGCAGGATGTTGATTCCCATCGCCATCTCCTGCCCCGCCCCGACGTGCGCTGCCTCCATGATCCCCTCCCCGCCGCCCGTGATGACCAGCCAGCCGCGCCGCGCCATCTCCCTTCCGAAGGCGACCGCCTGTCGATAGCCGGGGGAGCCGGCACGGCACCTCGCGGATCCGAATACGGTCACCTTTCGAAAACCCTTAAGCCCCGAGAACACCCGGAACGAGTACCGGAGTTCGCGCATGGCTCGGGCGAGGATCTTGAGGTCGCCGCGGTCCGCTCCGTCTTCCGCCAGCCCCTCCACGGACTGGCGGAGCCCTGCGAGCAGTTCCTCCGACGACACCTTGTGATTCGCGAGTCTCCCCCGTTTTCCTCTCATGCTCCTTGGATGAGCGGCAAGGGGAAACCGGTCCGTGCCAGCCTGGAATCCGGCAATACGGGAACCCCGTTTGAAAATTTCCGGCAACCTTGACACACTATCCCTCATCTGGTTTATTGAATTGCAAATACCGGAATCGTTCGGATGGTTTCCCACCGTAGAAGGGACGGACACTAACCTCGGTCCAAAGGAAGGGGGGCGCGATGGGCAAGTCAAAACGACGACTTATTTCCAGACGTGATTTTCTAAAGGCAGCGGGCGTCGGCGCGGTCGCGGCGGGGATCGGGCCTGCGATCGTGCTTCCGGGGCGCGGCGTTGCCGCCGGCAAGGAACTGAAGATCCTCGTATGGTCCCACTTCGTCCCCCGGTTCGACAAGGAGTGGTTCGACGGCTATGCCAAGAACTGGGGCCAGGCCAACGGCGTGAACGTCACCGTGGACCACATCGGGCTCGCCGAAATCCCTTCCCGCACCGCGGCCGAAATCTCCGCGGGGCAGGGCCACGACCTGATCGAGTGGGTCGCCCCGCCGTCCCAGTTCGAGCCGAGCGTACTCGACCTGAGCGACGTCGTGAAGGAAGCCGAGAAGCGGTTCGGCAAGATGCATCCCCTCTGCAAGAGAAGCTCGTATAACCCGAACACGAAGATCTTCTACAGCTTCATTCCCGGCTGGACGATCGATCCCGGGGACTACCGGAAGAGCCTGTGGGAAAAGGCGGGCAAGCCGGACGGGCCGGTTACGTGGGAAGATCTCATCACCTACGGAGGCAAGATCAAGAAGGACCAGGGGATCCAGCTCGGCATCGGCCTGTCCCAGGAGCTCGACTCCAACATGGCGGCCCGGGGGCTGCTCTGGTCCTACGACACCAGCATCCAGGATGAGAATGAAAACGTCGTCCTCAACAACCCGAAGACCATCGAGGCTACCGCCTACATGGCCCGGCTGTTCAAGGAGGCGATGGTCCCCGAGGTCTTCGCCTGGACCGCCGTCTCCAACAACCAGGCGCTCATCGCCGGCCGGGCATCCTACATCCTGAACTCCATCTCGGCCTACCGCTCGGCGCAGAAGGAAGTCCCCGAGATCGCCAAGGACGTCTACTTCACCCCGGCGCTGAAAGGGCCGCGGGGGACGGGGTTGAGCTGCGAGCACGTGATCTTCAATTACATCATCCCCAAGTACTCCAAGAACGCCGACACGGGGAAGAAGTTCCTCCTGGACCTGGTGGCGAACTACGACCAGGCGATGTACGCGAGCGAACTGTACAACTCCCCGGCCTTTTTCGACGCCCCCATCCCCGCGGGCAACCGCGGCTACCCGGCTGTGGCCGGAGCCAAGAAGTTTCGGGATCTCCACAACGCCTGGTTCGACAACGACCCCTTCGCCCTCCCCGGAGAGGTTAAGGGAAAGCTCGCGGTGCTCAAGGACGCGGAGAAGTGGAGCACCAACATGGGGTACCCGGGGCCTGCGAACCCGGCGGAAGGCGAGGTCTTCGCCACGTTCATCCTGCCGAACATGCTCGCCAACGCCGCGCGGGGGATGAAACCGGAGGAAGCGGTTGCCCAGGCGGAGATTCTCACCAAGGCGATCTTCGACAAGTGGCGGAAGAAAGGGCTCGTGGGAGGAAAGACGTAAGTTTCAAGGCGCGTTGCGCGGGGGCGGGGGAATCCCCGCCCCCGTCGCGTGTTCGAATCGTCTGCCGGAACCATAACGGAAACGGACGGGGAGGAAGCGGGCACCGTGGCGCGGGTTGAACTACGTGCGATCTCGAAGCGGTTCGGAGACGTTCGGGCGGTCGACCACGTGGACCTCGATACCGTGGAGGGGGAGTTCCTGGTCCTCCTGGGGCCTTCGGGCTGCGGCAAGACCACCCTTCTCCGGATGGTTGCGGGCATCGAGGAGCCGACTTCCGGCGACATCCTCATCGACGAACGGGTGGTCACCGGCCTCCCGCCGAGAATGCGGAACATCGCGATGGTGTTCCAGAGCTACGCCCTCTATCCCCACATGACGGTCTACAAGAACATCGCCTTCCCCCTTCGCACCCGGGGGGTGGACAAGGCGGCCATCAGGAAGAAGGTCGAATGGGCGGCGGGGATGTTCGGGATCGAGCGGCTGCTCGACCGGAAGCCCCGACAGCTCTCCGGCGGAGAGCGGCAGCGGGTGGCGCTGGCCCGGGCGATGGTGCGGGAACCGAGCGTGTTTCTCCTCGACGAGCCCCTCTCCAACCTGGACGCCATCCTGCGCGCCTCGGCGAGGGAGGAGCTGCGTCAGTTCCAGAAACGCGTAGGGGTGACCACCATCTATGTCACCCACGACCAAGTGGAAGCGATGGGCCTCGGGGACCGGATCGTGGTGATGAGCCAGGGAAAGATCCGGCAGGTGGGGACTCCCATGGAGATCTACCATTGGCCCGCCGACACCTTCGTGGCCACCTTCGTGGGTTCGCCCCCCATGAACCTCCTGGGGGAGGACGACACCCTGACGGGTTTCCGCCCGGAGACGTTCCTGCCGGCCGAGCTCGTGAACGAAGCCAACGGCGTCGTCACGTACCCGTTCGAGGTGACCTGGACGGAGTACCTGGGCGCGGAGAGGCTCGTCTACGGAAACGTCGGGGAGAAATCGCACGCGCTTCACGTCGTATCGAGACTTCCCGGGAGCATGAGCCTTCCCATCGAAACCGGGCGGACCTACACCTTCGCCGTTTCGCGCAGCGATCTCCGGTTCTTCGACCGGAAGAGCGGGCTGCGGACGGACC
>MGQW01000066.1 GCA_001798885.1 Deltaproteobacteria bacterium RBG_16_64_85 | reverse complement strand
TCGTTTTCAAGTCGCTTCTCCGGGCCGTCGACTCGCTGAAGATCCCCAAGGACGACATCGCGCTCGTCTCCGGGATCGGGTGCGCCTCCCGCCTCCCGGGGTACGTCGACTGGAACACGCTGCACACGACGCACGGCCGCGCCCTGCCCTTTGCGACAGGCCTGAAGATGGCCCGGCCCGACAAGAAGGTCTTGGTGGTCAGCGGCGACGGCGACGCCACGGCCATCGGCGGGAACCACTTCATCCACTCCTGCCGGCGCAACATCGACATCACGGTCATCGTGCTGAACAACTTCATCTACGGCATGACCGGGGGCCAGCACTCGCCGACCACCCCGATGGGGCACATCGCGACGACGATGCCGTACGGCAACGTCGACCCGGGCTTCAACATCCCGGAGCTCGCCAAGGGCGCCGGCGCCACCTGGGTGGGCCGGGGGACGGCGTACCACGTCCCTGCGCTCGACAAGCTGATCATCGAGGCGATCCAGCACAAGGGGCTGTCGGTGCTCGAAATCATCAACGCCTGCCCCACGACGCACGGGCGGCGGAACAAGTTCAAGAGCCCGACCGACATGCTCCTGTGGATGAAGGACAACTTCCTGCCGATCACGGCGTTCGGCAAGCTCCCCCCGGAAAAGACTGCGGGCAAGTCCCCCACGGGCGTACTCTTCAAGAGGGAGGCGCCGGAGTTTTGCGAGATCTATTACGGTATGGTGGAGCGCCTGAAGAAGCAGAGAGAGAAGGGGGCCTGATACGATGAGCGACCGTTACGAAATCCGCTTTTCCGGCTCGGGGGGGCAGGGCCTGATCCTTGCGGGGGTCATCTTCGCCGAGGCGGCCACGATCTACGACAAGATCAACGCGGTCCAGAGCCAGTCCTACGGCCCCGAGGCGCGCGGCGGCGCCTCCAAGTCGGAGGTGATCATCTCCGACGAGGTCATCGATTTCCCGAAGGCCCAGGGGATCGACCTTCAGCTCTCCCTGACCCAGGAGTCGTGCACCAAGTACTACAAGGACATCAAGCCCAACGGGACGCTCCTCGTGGACGAGGACTTCGTCCGGGACATTCCCAAGGGGAACTTCAAGGTGATCAAGATGCCGATCATCCGGACGGCTTCCGAGGAGATCGGGAAGGCGTTCGTCGCCAACATCGTCGCGATCGGGGCCATCACCGCCCTCACGGGTAAGGTTCAGCTCGAGTCGGTGGAAAAGGCCGTTCTCTCGCGGGTTCCCAAGGGAACGGAAGAACTGAACAAGAAGGCCCTCCGCGCGGGCTATGAACTGGCCAAGTCGAGAATGAACTAGTGCCCCACAGGAAGGGGGGGAAACAGCGCACCCTTTCGATCGTCAAGCCGGACGGCGTGAAGAAGGGGGTCGTCGGCGAGGTGATCCGCCGGTTCGAGAAGGAAGGGATCCGGGTCGTCGCCATGAAGATGCTGCATCTGACGAAGAAGCGGGCGGAGGGGTTCTACGCCGTTCACCGGGAGCGGCCGTTCTTCGCGTCGCTCACGGACTTCATGTCCTCGGGCCCCGTCGTGGTGATGGTGCTCGAGGGGGACGACGTGATCGCCCGGAACCGGACGATCATGGGCGCCACCGACCCTTCGATGGCCGACAAGGGAACGATCCGGGCCGACTTCGCCGGCAGCATCGAGCAGAACATCGTCCACGGCTCCGACGCTCCGGAGACGGCGACAACGGAAATCCGTTATTTTTTCAGCGAGATGGAGATTATAACGTAAGGGATGACGCAAGTCTGAACGGAGGGCCCCCGGCCTGCCTTGATAAGGTACGCCGGGGTTTTTGTTTCCGCCAATTGTCAGGATGAAAACGATGCGCGCGGATCGTACGGACCTCAAGGGGATGTCACTGCCGGAGCTCGAGACGTTTCTCTCGCGCTGGGGGAAGGAGCGGTACCGGGCGCGGCAGATTTCCCGATGGATCTATCAGCAGTTCGCGGAGGAATTTTCGGCGATGACGGATCTCTCGAAAGATTTCCGCGAGGAGCTGACGAGGGGATGCCGCGTCTCCTCTCCTCCCGCGGAAAGAGTGGAAGTGTCCGCGGACGGAACGGAGAAGTGCCTGTTCCGCCTGGAGGACGGCGAGACGGTCGAGAGCGTCCTCATCCCGGAAGAAGATCGCAGGACGCTGTGCATCTCGTCGCAGGTGGGGTGCGCCCTCCGCTGCGGATTTTGCGCGACCGGCGCGACGGGATTCCGCCGGAACATGACGTCGGCAGAGATCGTCCACCAGGTCTGCTTCGCGGTGAAGCGACTCACGGAAAAGGGAGAGCGCCTGACCAACGTTGTCTTCATGGGGATGGGGGAGCCGCTGGAGAACCTCCCGGAGGTCTCCCGTACGATCGGGATCCTCCTGTCGCAGTTCGGCTTCGGCCTCTCGGGGAAGCGCGTCACGGTCTCCACGGCGGGTGTGGTCCCCGCGATGCTTGCGCTGGCGAAGGAATTTCCCGTGAGCTTCGCCGTGTCGATCAATGCGCCGAGCGACGAGCTCCGGTCGAGGCTGATGCCGGTCAACCGGAAATACCCGCTGATGGAACTGGTTGCCGCGATGAAAAAGATCCCCCTCCGGAGCGGCCGGAAAGTGACCGCGGAGTACATCCTGCTTGGGGGAATCAACGATTCGAAAGAAGATGCCAGCCGCCTTGCTCGTCTTCTCAAGGGAGCGCGGGTCAAGGTCAACCTCATCCCGTACAATGCGCACGAGTACGGGGATTTCACCTCACCGTCCGCGGAAACCGCGGACCGCTTCCGGGATGTCCTCCTCGCCGCCGGGATCCAGGCGATCCTCCGGGAGCGTCGCGGAGCGGACATCCGCGCGGCGTGCGGACAGTTGAGAGGAATACAGGAGCGGGGCGAAGAAAGATAGCCGCTTGCGGCTGAGCAGCCCCCCTGCGATGAACAGGAGCCGGATATTGGATGTCGCATAGGTTAAAAAGCCCTTGAGCGCATGGGTGGTTCTCCCTATATTGAAGAGAACCTTATTTCCGCGGAGAGAAAGGGGAGCATGCCGGATATCATGGGGGTCATCGGGGGCTCCGGTCTCTACGAGATGGAGGGGCTCAAAAACATCCGCACCGTTTCGGTGAAGACGCCCTTCGGAAACCCTTCGGATGCGATGGTGGTAGGGGAAATCGACGGTCGGACGCTGGCCTTCCTCCCCCGGCACGGCAGGGGGCACCGGGTTCTCCCCTCGCAGATCAACTACCGCGCGAATCTCTATGCGCTGAAGAAAGTGGGCGTGAAGTGGGTGCTCTCCATCTCCGCCGTGGGGAGCATGAAGGAAAACATCCGTCCGGGAGATATCGTGGTGGTCGACCAGTTTTACGACCACACCCGGATCCGCCCGAACACCTTCTTCGGGGACGGTGTCGTCGGGCACATCCCCTTCGCCGACCCGGTCTGCCCGAAGCTGGCGGACATCGCCTATGCGGCGGCAAAGAACGTCGTGAAGCGGACGCACCGGGGGGGGACCTATCTCTGCATGGAGGGCCCCGCCTTTTCCACCCGTGCCGAGTCCCGGATCTACAGAAAGTGGGGGGTGGACGTGATCGGGATGACGAACATGCCCGAGGCGAAGCTGGCCCGCGAGGCCGAGCTCTGCTATGCCACGCTGGCCCTCGCCACCGATTACGACTGCTGGCACGAAACGGAACAGGACGTTTCGATCGAGGCGATCCTCGCCATCCTCCGGAAGAACGTGGAGAACTCGAAGCGGATCATCCGCGAGGTCGCCCTCCATCTTCCCGAGAAAGGATCGTGCGGATGCGGCGAATCCCTTAAATACGCGATCCTCACCGACCGGAAGCGGATCCCTGCGACGGCCAGAAGGAGGCTCTCCCTCCTGATCGGTAGATACCTATGAAGACCTGGAAACTCATGGTGGTCCTGGGCGCGGGGGCGGTGCTCCTCGGATGCGCCACGCCTTCGCCGGAGAAGAGAAAAGAGGCCTCCGCGCGCATGCAGATGGGGTTGACCTACCTGGAGCAGCGAAACGTTCCGGCCGCGATGCGGGAGCTCACCGCGGCCTCGGAGCTCGACCCGGAAAACCCGGAGATCGACATGTCGCTGGGACTGGCCTACCAGACGCGCGGCGATCTCGGCATGGCCGAGAAGCACTTCCGGAACGCCGTCCGGAAAAAGCCGGATTACGCCGAGGCGCACAACAACCTCGGGATCGTCCTGAGTCATCTTGGCCGCGGGGACGAGGCGATCCGGGAGTTCGAGGCCGCCGGGTCCAACGTCTTGTACCCGACGCCGGAGATGGCGTACTACAATCTGGGCGAGGAGTACCGCCGCCGCAAGGATTTTCGGAAAGCCGAGGAGATGTACCGACGGTCCATTGCCCTGAACGACCGGTATGCCGACGCGTATTTTCGCCTGGCGCTTCTTTACGGGGACCGCGGGAAGTGGGCGGAGGCGGCAGGGACGCTGGAAGCCTGCATCGCGGTCGCCCCCACTTACGCGCCGGCGTGGCTGGACCTCGGGCGGGCCTATCTCTCGCTGGGACGGAGCAAGGACGCGCTCAACGCGTTCCGGAACGTCCTGGCGAACTCCGCCGACCCTGCCTTGAGGAAGCAGGCAACCGATTCCATCAACGCCTTGGAACAGGGGATGAGGTAATCGGACGCGATGGGCGCCGGGGAGGCATGGAAGAGGGAGCGGGAAGCGAGGGGGATGACCCTCGAGGAGGCGGCTTCTGCGCTCCGCATCAGCGGGAAGTACCTCCGCGGCATCGAAGAGGGGAATTATTCCGGATGGCCGGAGCGTGTGTTTTCTTCCGGTTACATCCGCGCCTATGCAAAGCTTCTGTCGCAGGATCCCGAGCCCATCCTCTCCGAATGTTATCACCGCCTGGAACAGCAGGCGGTCGAGCAGCCGTCAACTCACGTCAAGCCCGATTGGGTGGAGCGGGAACGTCAGCGGGGGAGCCGGAGGACCACCTACGCGCTGGCCTCCGCCGTGGTCCTGCTGATCGGGTTAATCCTGGCATGGTACGGCTCGAGGACGGCCACGCGGTCGGTGCCTTCTCCCATACCCGCACCGGAGGAAAACGCCGCGAAGACGGCACTCCCCGGCGGTGTCGACAATGCGACGGCGGCTCCTGCGGAAGGCATCCCGGCGGGGGGAGCCCCGCCCGCGGCAGGCGCCGCGCCGGCCGGACCGGTCCCCCAAACCTCGGTTTCCACCGTCGGAGGGGTCGGGCCGGTGAAATCGCCCTACCAGCTCTTTATCGAGGCCAGTGAAATGACCTGGATGATGTACACGCTGGATAACGAAACCCCCGTAGACGTCATGCTGTACCCCGGGGACAAGATCAGCATCCAGGCACAGAAGAAGATCTTGTTGAAACTGGGGAATGCGGGAGGGGTGGAGGGGACCCTGAACGGAAAGCTGCTGCCTCCATTCGGGGCCAGTGGTCAGGTGAAAGAATTCCGTTTCGGGGAATAGGAGCCCGTGCGGGGTCCGCGACATCCCCTTGGAACCTCCGCCCGACGGAAGGGAGGACGAATTCCCTCGGCGGGGCCGCGATCCTTCCGGTCCGCACGCGCCTTCCTGGTCCGTTCGGTCGACACGGGGGATACCGACAGGCGGATATCCTTCTTCACCGAGTCCGACGGTCTGGTTTCGATGGTGGCGAAGGCAGCGCGCAGGAGCCGGAAGCGGTTCGGCGGAAGTCTCCAGAAGTACTTTCTCCTCGAAGTGGCCTGGACCGCGGCGCCCGGGCGCTTGGCGGTGCTCGATTCGGTCTCGCTCGTCGCGAGTTTCTGGGAGATCGTGGCGGATTGGGAGAAGGTCCGCCACGCCGATTACCTGCTCGAACTGGCCGCGGCGCTCTTCCCCCAGCCGGGCCCCAAGCCGAAAGCGTTCGGGGTGCTGCTTTCCGGGATGCGCTCCCTTGCGCTCGGGGACCCGCCTCCCGCGCTGGCAAGGAAGGCCGAGGCGGCTATGCTTTCCGTGGGGGGGTGGGGACCCAACTTTTCGGCGTGTCGCCGATGCGGGGACCCGATCGGCGCATTCCCCGCGAAGCTCCATGGACGGTCCGTGCGGTTCGTGCTTTCGGAGGGAGGGATTCTCTGCGGGAACTGTTCGGGGGGTGGGGTGCATCTTTCCCTTGGGGCGGTGAAGACCTGGAAGGCCCTGCAAGCGTCCTCACCGAAGGTCCTCGCCCGGGTGCGCATTACCGATACAATTTTTGAAGAATTACAACTTGTTATACCGAGATACTTAGAGTATTGCTTGGGGAAATCTCTGCGCAGCCTGGGTGGACTCCCCTCTTCCTAAAGCTCGTAAACCCCCTGTATTTAAAGTGATTTTTCTTGACACTCCGGTCCGCGGAGTGATATGTAACCCTATCACTTTCCTACCGGGAGGGAGTTGTGCTATTCCAGGACCTGGTCCTTGCCCTGCAACGTTTCTGGGCGGACAAAGGGTGCGTCATCCACCAGCCATATGATATCGAGGTCGGCGCCGGAACCTTCAACCCTGCAACATTTTTAAGGGCCCTCGGGCCGGAACCGTGGAACACGGCTTACGTCGAACCTTCCCGCCGGCCCACGGACGGAAGGTACGGCGAGAACCCGAACCGCCTGCAGCACTATTACCAATACCAGGTCATCATGAAGCCTTGTCCCTACAATTATGTGGAAATGTACCTGGACTCCCTGCGGGCCGTCGGCATCGACCCCTTGAGGCACGACATACGATTTGTCGAGGACGACTGGGAGTCCCCGACCCTCGGCGCCTGGGGTTTGGGGTGGGAGGTGTGGCTGGACGGCATGGAGATCACCCAGTTCACCTATTTCCAGCAGTGCGGCGGGATCGACCTCAAGCCCGTGTCGGGGGAGATCACCTACGGCATCGAGCGGATCGCGATGTACCTCCAGGACGTGGAGAACGTGTTCGACCTGAAGTGGGTGGGGAACGTCACCTACGGCGACGTGCATCACCGGGGAGAGGTGGAATTCTCGAAGTACAACTTCGAGGCGGCCGACATCCCGATGCTCTTTTCGCTGTTCACCATGTACGAGAAGGAGTGTCTCCAGCTGATCGATAAGAAGCTCGTCCTGCCCGCCTACGATTACTGCCTCAAGTGCTCCCACACGTTCAACATGCTGGACGCCCGCGGGGCCATCTCCGTGACGGAGCGAACGTCCTACATCGGCAGGGTCCGAACCCTGGCCAGGTTCTGTGCGGAAGGATTCCTGAGGTCCCGGGAGGAGATGGGCTTCCCCCTGATGAACAAGTTCTCCGCCTGACATTCCGTCTCGAAGAAGAGGGAATATGGAACGCGATTATCTGTTGGAAATCGGATGCGAGGAAATCCCGGCGGGGTTCGTCGGACCCGCGTTGTGGTTCGGCGGGCAGCAGTTCGACGAGATGCTTAAAAAGGCGCGGCTCTCCTTCGACCGGGTCGACATCTACGGGACCCCTCGCAGGCTCACCTATATCGTGAGAAATCTTTCAGACCGCCAGGAGACCTCGGAGGAGACGGTGCTGGGGCCGCCGAAAAGCGTCGCCTTCGATAGGGAGGGGAACCCCACCAAGGCAGCCCTCGGCTTCGCCAAGGCACAGGGGGTGGACGTCTCCGCGCTCCAGGTATTCCCCACCACCCGAGGGGAATACCTGGGCATCAAGAAGGCGCTGCGGCCAAGGCCGGTAAGCGAAGTGCTTTCGGAACTGGTTTCCGCCTGGATCCCCGCCATCCCCTTCAAGAAGACGATGCGCTGGGCCGACCTCGATGTTCGGTTCGCCCGCCCGGTTCACTGGATCGTCTCCCTGTACGGGGAGGAGGTGATCCCGATCTCCTTCGGCAACGTGACGGCCGGCAAGACGACGTTCGGACACCGGTTCCTCTCCCCGGGCGCGATCGTGCTGTCTTCCCCCGCGGGGTATTTCGACAAGCTGGCGGCGGCGGACGTGTTCGTGGACCTCGAAGTCCGGAAGGAGAAGATCCGCGCCGGCATCAAGGAGGCGGAAGCGCGGATCGGCAGGAAGTGGGTCGAAGACGAGCCGCTGGTGGAGACCGTGGCGAACCTGGTGGAGTACCCCGTGGTGCTGGTGGGACGATTCCCAGAGAAGTATCTCGCCCTCCCGCGGGAGATCCTCATCACCTCCATGCGTGTCAACCAGAAGTATTTCGTGTTCGAGGACGACCGCGGGAACCTGTTCCCCGGCTTCGCCTTCGTTTCCAACATGCGCGTCCCGGACAACCGCGTGGTGATCACCGGCAACGAACGCGTCCTCCGGGCACGCCTGTCCGACGCCGAGTTCTACTACGGGGACGACCTGAAGAAGCCCCTGTTCGACCGCGCCCAGGCGTTGAAGAACGTCCTGTTCCAGGCGGACCTCGGGATGTACTGGGAAAAGATCGAACGGATGACCGAGATCGCCGGGTATGTGGCGTCGATCGGGTTCCCTGCCAAGGAGAAGGACTGCCGGCGCGCCGCGGTCCTCACCAAGGCCGACCTGACGACGGGCGTGATCAAGGAATTCCCCGAACTGCAGGGGGTCATGGGGCGGCACTATGCCCTCAAGACGGGGGAGAAGGAGGAAGTCGCCCAGGCCGTGTTCGAACACTACCTCCCCAAGGGGCAGTCCGACGAGCTGCCTGCGACCGACGTTGGGGTTGCCGTGGCGATCGCGGACAAGATCGATATGGTATGCGGTTGCTTCGGGGTCGGGCTGATCCCGACCGGGACCGCGGATCCGTACGGCTTGCGGCGCCACACCCTGGGGATCCTCTCCATCCTCGAGACGAAGGGTTTGCGGGTTCCCGTCGAGGGGCTGGTCGACCGGTCGCTGGCCACCCTTTCGGGCAAGCTGAAGTCCCCCGCCGCCGAGGTGAAGCGGAAGGCGATGGAGTTTATCGGGGGAAGGCTCTTCAACCTCTGGACCTCCCAGGGCACCCCGGGGGATCTGGCCGACGCGGTCATCTCCGCCGGCCTGACCGACATGGTGGACCTGCGCGCCAAGATGAACGCGCTCGTCGTGTTTCGTTCGGAGGCGGCGTTCGAGCCCTTGGCGGAGGTGTTCAAGCGGGCGATCAACATCACCAAGGCGTACACCGGGCCGCTCGCCGTCTCGGAAGCGCTGTTCGAGCATGACGAGGAAAGGGTGCTCCACAAGGCGGCCGGCGAGGTGTCCGGCAGGGTGGCGTCCGCCGCGAAGAGCGGGAAGTACGGGGAAGCGTTCGGGGAGATGGCCCGGCTCCAGCCTCTGGTGTCGGCGTTCTTCGAAAAAGTGTTAGTGATGGCCAAGGACGAAAAGGTGAAGAACAACCGGCTGGCTCTCTTGAAGAACCTTTCCAGCATGTTCGCCGGCGTGGCTGACTTCTCCAAGGTCAGCGCCGCCCAGCCGAAATAAAGAAAAGCGGGAGGAATATCGGATGGCCACCAGGCGCGTCTATTTCTTCGGGGGAGGAAAGGCCGAGGGACACGGCGGGATGAAGGACATCCTCGGCGGCAAGGGAGCCGGGATCGCGGAGATGACCAATCTCGGCATCCCCGTGCCCCCCGGGTTCACGATCAGCACGGAGGTGTGCAACCTCTACTACAAGAACCGGGGGAAGATCCCCCCGGATGTCAAGAAGGAGATCGCAGGGAATCTCTCGAGGCTCGAGAAGTTGGCCGGGAAGAAATTAGGCGACCCGAAGAACCCGCTTCTGGTCTCGGTCCGCTCGGGCTCGAAGTTCTCCATGCCCGGGATGATGGACACCGTCCTCAACCTGGGGTTGAACGACAGGAGCGTCGAGGGCGTCGCGGAGAAGACGAAGAACCGGCGGTTCGCCTACGACTCCTACCGCCGCTTCCTGATGATGTTCTCGGGCGTCGTGCTCGGGATCGACAAGGAGCACTTCGAGGAGATCTTCGACCAGAAGAAGCGGGAGCGCGTCGTGTCCAGCGACATCGAGCTCACCGCGGAAGACCTGAAGGATTTATGCGGGAAGTTCAAGACCCTCGTCAAGGAGCGCCTGAGGAAAGAGTTCCCCCAGGATCCGCTGGCGCAGCTGGACCTGGCCCGCGACGCTGTCTTCAAGTCCTGGAACAACGATCGCGCGAAGTATTACCGGAAGGCGCACGGCATCCCGGACGACATCGGCACCGCCGCGAACGTGCAGGCGATGGTGTTCGGCAACATGGGCGACGACTGCGCGACGGGCGTCGGGTTCACGCGGAACCCCGCCACGGGAGCGAAGGAGTTCTACGGCGAGTACCTCATCAACGCCCAGGGCGAGGACGTGGTGGCCGGCACCCGGACGCCGCAACGCATCACCGACATGAAGAAGGAGATGCCGCGGGTCTTCGACCAGCTGGTGAGGATCACCACCAAGCTGGAAAAGCATTACAAGGACGTCCAGGACTTCGAGTTCACCGTCGAGGGCGGGAAGCTCTACATGCTCCAGACCCGGAACGGGAAACGGACCGCAACGGCGGCGGTGAAGATCGCGGTCGACATGGTCAAAGAGAAGCTCATCTCCCGCGAAATGGCGTTGATGCGTCTTGAGCCGCAGCAGATCGACCAGCTGCTCCACCCCGTGATCGACCCCAAGGCCAGGCTCGAGGTCCTCGCCAAGGGGCTTCCCGCCTCTCCGGGCGCGGCGACCGGGGCGGTGGTGTTCCACGCCGACCGGGCGGTGGAGTGGGCCATGGAAGGCAAGGCGGTGATCCTGGTCCGCAAGGAGACGAGCCCCAACGACATCCACGGGATGGACGTGGCGCGGGGGATCCTCACGGCGAAGGGAGGGATGACCTCCCACGCCGCGGTTGTCGCCCGCCAGATGGGGAAGACCTGCGTCGCGGGGTGCGAGGCGATCGAGGTGGACGAGACGACCAACCGCTTCATGGTGGGGGGCCGCGTGATCCGCGAGGGGGAGTTCATCTCTCTGAACGGCAGCACCGGCGAGGTGATCCTGGGCCAGGTTCCCCTCATTGCCCCCAAGATGACCGGCTCGTTCGGGACGCTGATGTCCTGGGGGGATTCCATCCGCCGGCTCAAGGTCCGCGCCAACGCGGACACGCCGCGCGACGCCCGCACGGCGCGGGAGTTCGGTGCGCAGGGGATCGGGCTGTGCCGGACGGAGCACATGTTCTTCGCCGAGGACCGGATCCCGCTCATGCGGGAGATGATCCTCGCCCGCACGATGGTGGAGCGCGAGACGGCCCTCGAGAAGCTGTTGCCGCTGCAGCGCGAGGACTTCAAGGGGCTCTACAGGGAAATGAAGGGGTACCCGGTGACCATCCGGCTCCTGGACCCGCCGCTCCACGAGTTCCTTCCCAGGCGGGAGGATCTGATGGTCGAGGTCACCAAGATGGAGCTGCTCCGGGCGGACCGCTCGATCCTCGAGGAGAAGAAAAAGCTCCTCGATCGGGTGGAGGAACTCCACGAGTTCAACCCGATGCTGGGCCTGCGGGGATGCCGCCTGGGGATCCTGTATCCCGAGATCAGCCGGATGCAGGCGCGCGCCATCTTCGAGGCGGCCTGCGAGATCATCCGGGAAGGGATCCGGGTGCAGCCCGAAGTGATGATTCCCCTGGTCAGCATGGTCCAGGAGATGAAGGCGCAAAAGGACCTGATCGTCGCGGTCGCCGAGGAGACGATGAAACGCTACAAGAAGAAGTTCCCCTACACGGTGGGGACCATGATCGAGCTCCCGCGCGCCGCGGTGACCGCCGACGAGATCGCCCGCGAGGCGGAGTTCTTCTCCTTCGGGACGAACGACTTGACGCAGACCACCTTCGGGTTCTCGAGGGACGATTCGGGCAAGTTCATCCAGTACTACATGTCGCGGTCCGAGCTGTGCCCCCAATGCGGCACCAAGCTGGAAAAGAATCTCTCCTGCGCCTCCTGCAAGGTGACGTACACGGAACGGCCCGAGAACATCCTCGAGTCGGACGTGTTCGCGACGCTCGATCAGACAGGCGTCGGGCAACTTGTTCAGATGGGGGTCCAGAAGGGGCGCGCTACCCGGCCGAACCTGAAGGTGGGGATCTGCGGGGAACACGGGGGCGATCCGAAGTCGGTGGAGTTCTGCCATCGCGTCGGGCTGGATTACGTTTCCTGCTCCCCCTACCGGGTTCCCATTGCCCGGCTGGCGGCGGCGCAGGCCGTGCTGAGGGAGCGTCCAACCGCGAAACCGGTAAAAAAACAGTAGGATTCAGTCCTGTTTTCAAACGGCGGTCTCTCCCGGGACCGCCGTTTTTTGACTTTACATTTGCCGAAAAACACAATATATTGCGTCCAACGGGGTAGTGTATACATTATATGGAGGGTTTTGTGCGCAATTCCGGGCCAGTGACAACAAGGGATCGATGAAGCTAAAAAAACTCGAACTTTTCGGTTTTAAATCCTTCTACGACAAGACGGTTTTCGAATTTTCCGACGGGATTACAGCGATTGTCGGCCCCAACGGGTGCGGGAAGTCCAACATCGTGGACGCGATCCGCTGGGTGCTGGGGGAGCACGCTCCTTCCTATCTCCGCAGCAAGGCGCTTGAGGACGTCATCTTCGCCGGGTCCGACGCCGCCGGGCCGCTGGGAATGGCCGAAGTTTCCCTCACCTTCAGAAACGACAACGGCGCGGCCCCCCCGGGGTACGAATCGTATTCCGAGATCCAGGTGACCCGCAGGACTTTCCGCAACGGCGAGAGCGAGTTCTTCATCAACAAGGTCCCCTGCCGGCTCAAGGACATCGCCGAGCTCTTCCTCGACACCGGCGCGGGAGCCCGCGGATACGCCATCATCGAGCAGGGCAAGATCCTGACGATCGTCAACGCCCGGCCCGAAGAGAAGAGGATGATCGTCGAGGAGGCGGCGGGTGTGGCCAAGTTCCGCGTCCGGAAGAAGGAGGCGGAGCGGAAGATGGAGAATACCCGGGCGAACCTGGCGCGGGTGAAGGATATCCTGGACGAGGTGAAGCGTCAGCTGGGCAGCCTCGATCGGCAGGTGCGCAAGGCGGAAAGATACAAGGCGCTGAAGAACGAGCTTCGCGGCCTCGACCTGCGGATCGCCGCCAGGAAATTCCGCGACCTGTCGCGGGAGCTCGCATGCGTCGGTTCGGAACTTGCCGCCCGGGAGGAGTCGCTCCATGCGGTCCGTGCGGAATTCTCCCGTCTGGAGGCGGAGATCGAGTCGCATCGGCTGCGCCGGACGGAAACGGAATCCGCCCTCGGCTCTCTGCGCGATGCCCATGGAAAGCTCAAGGAAGAGGTCGTACGACGCGAGACCGAGTACAACGGAAACCGGAAGCAGGTCGAGGACCTGCAGGACATGATCGCCGAGGTGGACGGCGCGACCGCCGCCGTCGAAACCGAAATTTCCGATCTCGCCCACCGCCTTCAGGAATCCGAGGCGGCGGCAGGGCAGCGGCGGGAATCCGTTGCCGCGGCGTCCGCCCGGTGTGCGGAGCTTAAAATGGCCGCTGAGACTGCGCGGGAGGAGTACCTGCGGTACAAGGACCTGTCGGACCAGGCCCGGTCCGACCTGATCGTGCGCGTGAACCTTCACTCCAACGCCCGTTCCAGCGCGGATTCGTATCAGAAGATGATCGAGGACAAGGAACGGGAACGAACGCGCCAGGCTTCGCTGCTCACGGAAGCCAGGTTCGCCGCGGAAAAAGCAGGGAGGGAGTTTGACGTGGCGCGCGCGGCGGAAGCGTCCGCGGGGGAGGAACGGACGGCCACCGAGCGGGTGTGGGAAGAGACCGGCGCGCTCCTTGCCGCGGCGGCTTTCCGGCTCGACGCGGTGGTGGAGGCCCGTCGGAAGGTGGAAGGGATCCTCCAGGCGTCCTCCTCGAGGCTGGTTGCGATTTCCCGGCTCTATGAGCAGAAAGACTGGACCTCCTCGGGGGTCCGCGCGGTCCTGCGCCATTACAATGGCCAGGGTAACGGCGGGAGCGTCAACGGAGACACCGGAATCTACGGGGTGATCGGGGACCTCGTGGAAACGGATGCTCCGTACGAGAAGGCCGTCGAGGCGGTGCTCGGGGAAAGAATGCAGTCCATCGTCGTGCGGGATCACAACGAGGGACTCTCCGCGCTCCAATATTTGAAGGAGACGCGCGAGGGGAGAGGCTCGTTCGTCCCCGTGTCCCTTCGCACGCGCAACGAATCCCCCGTTTACGCCGGAGAAGACGGGGTGATCGCTCCCCTGACCGAGATCGTCCGCGTCCCTTCGGGGTGCCGCGATCTCGTGAGAGGCCTGCTCGGCGGAACGCTCCTGGTGCGCGACTTGGAATGCGCGCTTCGCCTCTGGAACCGCAACGGGGTCTGGAACACCTTCGTCACTCTTGATGGCGACGTGGTGACCGCCGAAGGGATGTTGGCGGGCGGCGCGCAGGCCGACGGCGGGTCGGGGATCCTCTCGATCAAGCGGGAGATGCGCGACCTGGAAATGGAAATCGCGGGGCTTACGGAAGAACTGGCGCGGCTCCAGGCGGACGAGGAGGAGGTCCGCGGGGCCAAGGCATCGTTGGAAGGGCGGAAGGAGGAGGTGTTCCGCCGCTGCCAGGACTGCACGGCCGCTCTCCACCAGGCGGAGCGGCAGCGGGCGAGGTTCGAGGAAGCGCTGACGCAGGCACGGGAGAATCTGGACCGGCTGGACCAGGAGCGGGAATACCAGCAGGGCGAACTGGCGAGGATATTCGATGAGTACCGCGCCTCGAAGGAAGCGGCACAGCTCTCGGAGCAGGCCAAGGGCGAAGAGGAAGAACGGGTCCGGCAGCTCCTGACGGTGCTTGAGGAAAAGCGGCTTGCGGGGGAGGAAGCCCAGGAGCGGTCCCACGCGGCCGAGATCGAGTTGACCGGGCTGACCGGGAAGAGCCAGGCCGAGGAGCAGTTCCTCGCCGGCTTGGTCGATACGCTCTCCGGGAAGCGAACCCAGGCCGATGACCTTCGGCGGCGAAGGGCAGGGTACGAGGAGAGGTGCGCGGTCCTCGCGGAAGCGATCGAGAGGGGGCGGACGGCGGTCGAGGAAGGCGCGGCTGCGCTTTCCCGGCTGCAGGAAAACGTCGATGGCCTGCTGGGGAAGAAGGCGGCGATCGACGCCGACGTCGAATCATTGGAGAGGATGTCGAAAGACGTGCGCCGCCGGGAGTCGGAAGCGTCGGAACGGATCTCCGACCTTCGAGTCGCCGTCCAGCGGGTAGAGAAGGATCTGGGGATCCTCGATTCGCTGACCTACCAGCGGTACGAGGCGCACCCCGCGGACCTCCCCGCGCCTACGGTCGGGGCCGATCCGGAGGTGGAAACCGAGGGGCTGGCCGCATGGGAGTCCCGCGCCGGAGAGATCCGGGACCGCATCGCAGGCGAAGGCGAAGTGAACCTGGCCTCGCTCGAGGAGCACAGGGAGCTGTCCGAGCGGTATTCCTTCCTCTCGGCGCAGAAGGGGGACCTCGAAACGTCGCTCGACGACCTGGCCAAGGCGATCCAGCGGATCAACCGGACCACCCGCGAACGGTTTTCCGAGACGTTCGAAAAGATCAACGAAAGGCTCGCGGAGGTGTTCCCCAAGCTCTTCCTGGGCGGACGCGCATTCCTCACCCTTCTCGATGAGGAGAACCTGCTGGAAACGGGGGTGGAGATCGTCATCCAGCCGCCGGGGAAGAAGTTGCTGCCCCTGAATTCCTTCTCCGGCGGAGAGAAATCCCTTGCCGCGGCCGCCATGATCCTTTCCATCTTCCTCGTCAAGCCGTCGCCGTTCTGCCTGCTGGACGAGGCGGACACCTCCCTGGACGACGCCAACATCGACCGGTTCAACGCCCTCGTCCGCGACATGTCGACCCACCACCAGTTCCTGCTCATCACCCACAACAAGCGGACGATGGAGCTGGCCGACTCGCTCTACGGGATCACGATGGAAAAGCCGGGAATCTCCAAGGTCGTCTCCGTCAAGTTCAACGCGTGACCAAACTTCCGGATTCCTTTTTCTCCCGCCTGAAGGCTGGGCTCGGAAAAACGCGCGAGCTGCTCTTCATGAACGTGGAGGCGATCGCGCGCGGGATCGGCCCCGTCGACGAGAAGGTCCTGTCCGACCTGGAGGAAGCGCTCATCCTGGCGGACACGGGGGCCTCGCTCGCCCGGGAGTACGTCGAGGAACTGCACGCGATGTGGCGCCACGGGAAGCTCCCCGACACAGAGGCCCTCCGGGCGGCGCTTCGGGCGATGATCGCGGATACGCTTGCTCCCCGCATGGTCCCCCTGGAGGTGAAACCCCCTTACCCCTTCGTCGTGCTCGTGGTCGGCGTGAACGGCGTCGGGAAGACGACCACGATCGGGAAGATCGCCCATTGGCTGAAGGGAGAAGGGCATCCCGTCCTGCTGGCCGCGGGGGACACCTTCCGCGCGGCGGCGATCGAGCAGCTGAAGATCTGGGCGGACCGCGTCGGCGCCGACCTCGTCCAGCACAAGGAGGGCTCCGACTCCTCCGCCGTGGCCTTCGATGCCGTACGCGCCGCGAAGGCGAGGGGAGCGCATGCCGTCCTCATCGACACCGCAGGGCGGCTGCACACGAAGGCCCCCTTGATGGAGGAGATGCGGAAAGTCGTACGCGTCGTCGGGAGGGAGATGGCCGGGGCGCCCCACGAGGTGCTGCTCGTGCTCGACGCTACCAACGGCCGCAATGCCGTCGCGCAGGCGAAGACCTTCCAGGAGTTCACGGGGGTAACCGGGCTGGCGCTGACCAAGCTTGACGGCACGGCGAAGGGCGGCGTGGTCCTTTCGGTGACGCGGGAAATCGGCGCTCCGATCCGGTTCATCGGTGTCGGCGAATCCGTCGACGACCTGCGCCCTTTCGACGCCTCGGCCTTCGCCGAGGCCCTGTTCTGAACCCGCCGGTACCATGATCGACACCCTCTTCCTCCAAGTGATCGGAGGGGCGTTCCTGCTCCTGTACGGGGTCCGCATTACCGGGCAGGGGTTCGAGCTGGCCTTCGGGGAGCGCCTGAGGGGGTGGTGGACCGCTCCGGGCAGCAGCCGGCTGGACGGATTCGGGGCCGGCGTTGTCGGGACCTCCCTGCTCCAGAGTTCCGGTGCGGTCGTCACTCTCCTCATCTCGTTCGCCGAGATCTCCCCGCTCCCGCTGGCCCAATCGCTTTCGATCGTCCTGGGCGCCGACCTCGGGAGCACGCTGACCGTCCAGGTGCTCTCGTTCCGGATCTACCAGTACGCCTTCCCTGTTCTTTCGGCGGGGATTCTTCTCTTTCTCTGGGGGAGGAGGCCCAAGGTTCGAGCGATCGGGCAGGGGCTGGTCGGCGTCGGGTTCATGCTCCTTGCGCTCAAGTTCCTCTCCGGCGCGGCGAGCGAGGTCGGCCAGGTGGCAAGCCTGCGCTCCCTCATGATGGACCTGGGTGGGGCGCCCCTGTTCGCCTTCGTCTGGGGGGTGGCCCTGAGCGCCATGTTCCAGAGCGGTACGGCGGTGATGATCCTCCTGATCGCCTTCAGCCAGCAGGGGGTGCTCCCCATCCCCGCCGTCCTCCCCCTTGTGCTCGGGGCGAATGTCGGCGGCACCTCGGTGGCGTTCTTCGCTGCCTCCGGCCTCGCCGCCGAAGGCAAGCGGGTCGCTTGGGGGCACATGCTGATGAAGACCACCGGCGCCCTCCTGTTCCTCCCGTTCTTTCCGCTGCTCCAGGGGTTCCTCATCTCCCTGGCGCCCGACCCCTCGCGCATCGTCGCCAACGCCCACACGCTGTTCAACCTGACGCTGTCGGCTCTTTTTTTCCCGCTGGCCCCGCGCGTGGCCTTGATCCTTGCCGGGATCATCCCCGAGAGGAAGGAGCATGCGCCGAAGGGCAAACCGGTCTACCTGGACCGCGAGCACCTGCCGGTGGCCGGGGTAGCCCTCGGTCAGGTCGCCCGGGAAATCGTCCGGATGGCGGACATGATCCAGGAGATGCAGGGGGCGGGTCTGCTGGCGATCCGCCACGTGAATGAAGAGCTGGCCGAACGAATCCGGCAGATGGACGACGACGTCGACCAGCTGACGCGGGAGATCAAGGTGTTCCTCTCGGTGTTGGGGGAGGGGTCGCTCGATTCAGCGCAGACGAACCGCGCCGTGGCGTACATCGCAATCGTAACCGACCTCGAGAACATCGGCGACTTCATCGACAAGACGCTCGGAGACCACGTGCGCAGAATGGCGGAAAGGAAGCAGCGTTTTTCCGAAGAGGGGGCGATCGAGCTGGAGTCCTTCCTCAAGGAAGTTGAGGAGATGTACCGGGAGGCGGTCTCCGCGTTCGTGACGCGCGACGGGAAGGCGGCCGAGATCGTCATCGCCCGGAAAGAATCGATCGGCCAGATGGAGAAAGGGCTCCGGCACGCCCATATCCGCCGTTTGCAGAAGGGGACGCCCGAGTCCCTGGAATCGAGCGCCGCCCACCTCGACATCCTCTCCGCCGGGAAGGGGATCGCCTCCCACTGCGCCGCAGTTGCCTACAGCGTCCTCCAGATGGAGGAATAGCGCGTTGATTCACGAGGGGCTCCTTGGTATCCTGAACCATCCGATTTCATCCATTCCTGGAGGGATCGTTGCCATTCGAGAAAATCGTGTCCGTGTCGCTTCGGCCGTACGGGAACCGATATGCCTACTGAGGGGGGAACCGGAAAAATGGCGGAAGATCCATTTGTCCTGATCGAGAAAAGGATCAACGACCTGGTGGGGCTGGTTTCCACGCTCAAAAAGGAGAATGCGGCGATCTCGGCCCAGCTGGGGCAGAAGAGCTCGGATGCCAAGGAACTTGCCCGCAAAGTCACCGAACTGACACGGGAGCGGGACGAGATCCGGGGACGGGTGGAAAAAATCCTGTCTCGTCTCGAAACCATTGAGTTATAGCGCCCCGGTTGTATAATGGGAATGTAGAAGGGAATGAGTAAACGGTACGACGTGAACATCGCCGGTTACGCACTGACCGTTAAGACCGAACGGTCGGCGGAGCACATGGAGCGCCTGAGCGAACTGCTGAACCAACGGGTCCGCGAGGTGCAGAAATCCGGCGCGACGGCGAATTACCTGAACGTCGTCATGCTGGCGGCGATGAAGCTGGCCGACGAGGTATTGGAGCTTCGGGGCGAGCGGGAGGACGTGAAGAAGGGTCTCGAGCAGAAAAGCCGGGCCCTTCTGAGTGCGTTGGACAGCGCTCTCAAGGAACGGGGCTGATGGGGCCCTTTGGCCCCTGCCGTGCGCGTGATTGGCGGGCGAGTTAGAGCCAACACATGAAGAAAGGGATCCCTTCCTGCCGGTGGTGAGCATGCCCCGAAGGGGGAAGCCTGAAGCCGGCATCCACAGGGAGCCCACCTGGTGAAAACCAGGTTCGACTCAAGCGCCGACACGGCACAGAGCAGGGGCTTTTCCCGTAAGTTTCCGCGGGAGGCCGCGTTTACATAGATTCGGGTGGCAGGACAAAGGGTTTGACGACGTTCGACGACGAATAAGGTACGGTTGTTTCGCCATAGAGGACGGTTCGTAGCGGTGCGAGGTCTTTGCGGTTCGCCCCCTCGCCTTATTCGCGGTTTCTGCCTCCCTCGTTATTCCATCTATCGGCAGGTTGTTCATGCTCATGGCAGAGCGGAAGGCCCAGCTTCGCCGGACCGAACGCAATCGCCGGCGCCTGTGCGGGCAGAAGGAAACGTTTGCGGGGAAAAGCATCGCGGCGCAGGAGAAGTTCCTCGCCGCCTTCCCGCCCGAGTCGGGCGGGAAGGCGGCATTGTACGCGGCCGTCGGCGGGGAGGTCGGCACAGAGCGGATCCGCGCCCGGTATCTCACCGCAGGGGCGCTTCTGTTTTATCCGCGGGTCATGGAAGACGGAAACCTCTCCTTCTTCCCCGATGGGGGCGATGACGGCTGGGTGCGCGGAAAGTACGGCCTCCTGGAGCCGCGGGTTCCCCCGGGGGTCGCGGGTCTGCGGAATGGGTTCGACCTGGTCGTCGTTCCCGGAGTGGCCTTCGACGCCATGGGGAGGCGTCTGGGAAAAGGATACGGGTACTATGACCGTTTCCTGTCCGGCCTGTCCAAGACGGCCGTGACGGTGGGACTGGCGTTTTCCCGGCAGCTGCTGCCGGAAGTCCCTGTGGAATCCTGGGACATCCCGGTGGACGTGGTGGTGACGGAGGATGGCATCATCGGGCTTTCCCGGGAGCACCTCGATGGGCACACAAAATAGATGCGGTACCGAGGAGGAATCCTTTGGATACGAACCTGATCGTCATGGCGGCGCTGGCCGTTCTCGCGGCGGCGCTCGGGCTGGTTGTGGCCAATCTGCTCACGAAGAAACGCTCTGTGGAGGACCGGGCGCGCGCAAGTTCGGCGAAGGCCGAGGAACTGATCCAGAACGCGAAGAAAGAGGCCGAGAACATCCTCAAGGAGGCGACGCTCCAGGCCAAGGATTACCAGCTGCAGGTCAAACTCGATTTCGAGCGGGAGACGCGCGACCGGAAAAACGAGATCAGCCAGCTCGAGAAGCGGCTTCTCCAGAAGGAGGACCTGCTCGACCGGAAGACCGATGCGTTGGAGACGAGGACGCAGGAATTCGGCCGCAGGGAGAAGGATCTCGCCGAACTCTCGAAAAAGCTCGAGGCGCAGCAGGCCGAGC
The DNA here is from genome assembly GCA_001798885.1 of Deltaproteobacteria bacterium RBG_16_64_85. NCBI lineage: Bacteria > Deltaproteobacteria > Deltaproteobacteria bacterium RBG_16_64_85. The sequence continues at coordinate 4,096 of MGQW01000066.1, read as the reverse complement.
TCCTGGATGCGGTTCAGAAGGCCAGCGAGAACCTGGAGCGGATCGCCGGCGTCACGGCCGAGCAGGCGAAGGCCGAGCTGGTGGAGGTGGTCGCCAACGAGGCGAGGCTGGAGGCGGGGAAAAAGATCCGCTCGATGGACGAGGAGTTCAAGGAGGAAGCGTCCCAGAAGGCCAGAAAAATGATCTCCCTTGCCGTCCAACGGTACGCAGCGGACTACGTCACCGAGCACGTGGTCACGGCGGTGCCGCTCCCCTCCGAGGAGATGAAGGGCCGGATCATCGGCCGGGAGGGGCGCAACATCCGCGCGTTTGAGGCGGCCACGGGAATCGACGTCATCATCGACGACACGCCCGAGGCAGTCATTCTCTCCGGCTTCAACCCGGTGCGGCGGGAGGTGGCCCGCATTGCCCTCACCCGCCTGGTTCAGGACGGCCGCATCCATCCCGCGAGGATCGAGGAGACGGTGGAGAAAGTGACCAAGGAGGTCGACGAGCTGATCCGGGAGGCGGGGGAGCAGGCCCTCTTCGATCTCGGGCTGCACGGGATCCATCCCGAGCTGGTCAAACTGATCGGCAAGCTGAAATACCGAACTTCGTACGGGCAGAATATCTACGCCCACTCCCTGGAGGTGGCATTCCTGTGCGGGATGATCGCCTCCGAGCTGGGGCTGAACGCAAAGGTCGCGAAGCGCGCCGGGCTCCTGCACGACATCGGCAAGGCGGTCGACCACGAGATCGAAGGGCCGCACGCCCTCATCGGAGCGGACCTTGCGAAGAAGTACGGGGAGTCGGGTCGGGTGGTGCATGCCATCGCGGCGCATCACGAAGACGAGTCGCCGCAAGACGTCCTGCCGATCCTCGTTCAGGCGGCAGACGCCCTCTCCGGAGCACGTCCCGGAGCGCGGCGGGAGATGCTGGCGAACTACCTGAAGCGCCTGGAGGATCTTGAGAAGATCGCGAAGTCGTTCGCCGGCGTCGAGAAGTCCTATGCCATCCAGGCGGGGCGGGAGGTGCGCATCATCGTCGACAACCAGAAGATCGCCGACGACGCGGCCACGATGCTGGCGCGGGACATCGCGAAAAAGATCGAGACGGAGCTGTCCTACCCCGGCCAGATCCGGGTCACGGTGATCCGGGAAACCCGGGCCGTCGAGTACGCGAAGTAATGCTCCTGTACCTCCACCTGTATTTTTCCCCGAAGGTGCGTAACGCCGCAGGGGGGGCCGGCTTCGCTGCCGCAGGAGGGGGGCGCAGTGAGGTAAAGCGCAGCCGTGCGGGTCCACCGCACGGCGAGCCACGAACGGAGTCCCCTTCCGAGGCGGCCGCGGGGGCCGATGGCGTGATCGCCGAGGCTGATGCGGTCTGGCGAAGCGCATTCGGGGAGGAAGGTTGGGGGGCTGCACGGTAATGTGGGTCCTCTTCTTCGGTGACATTGTCGGCAAGCCCGGCCGGAAGGCCGTCCGGGAGTTCCTCTCCCGGCTGAGCGGGCACCGGGACATCGATCTCGTCGTCGCGAACGGGGAGAACGCCGCCGGCGGCGTCGGGGTGACGGAACCCGTCGTGCGGGAGCTCTTCGAGTCCGGCGTGGATGTCCTGACCAGTGGCAACCACGTCTGGGACAAGCGGGAAGGGATGTCCCTCCTCCGGGGGGACGGACGTGTCCTCCGTCCCGCCAACTATCCGCCGGGTGCGGATGGACGGGGGTGGGGCGTTTTCCGGGGGCGCAGCGGTGCCCCCTATGCCGTCGTGTCGCTGATCGGAAGGGTCTTCATGGGACCGTACGACTGCCCCTTTCGCTGGATGGATGCCGCCCTTCCCGAAATCCGGCTGCTGGCGGCCGCGGTCCTGGTGGACTTCCACGCCGAGGCGACGTCCGAGAAGCGGGCGATGGCGTTCCATCTCGACGGCAGGGTGGCGGCCATCGCCGGGACGCACACCCACGTCCAGACCGTGGATGCCCAGGTCCTTCCCGGAGGGACGGGGTACATCACGGACGCGGGGATGTGCGGCGCCTCGCCTTCGGTGATCGGCATGGACCCCAAGGGGGTTCTGCGGCGATTCCTCCTCCAGGTCCCCACGCGGTTCGAGGTGGCGGCGGGGGAACCGGAGGCCGCCGGCCTGTTTTTCGACATCGACGCGGAAAGAGGCTTCTGCAGGGCCGTTGAGCCGTTTGTCATGAGCGAAAGCCGGATGAGGAGCACGGACGAATGGATGAGATTCTCAAGTCCCTGAAGCGCGGCACGGTGGACGTTATCACGACGGAGGAGCTGGAGCGAAAGCTCGAGCGCTCCGCGAAGGAGAGGCGGCCGTTGTGCGTCAAGGCGGGATTCGACCCCACCGCGCCGGACCTGCACCTCGGCCACACCGTCCTCATCCAGAAGCTCAAGCACTTCCAGGAGGCCGGCCATCAGGTGGTCTTCCTGATCGGCGACTTCACCGGGATGATCGGCGACCCCACCGGGAAGGCGGAGACGCGGATGGTCCTCACGCGGGAGGACGTCGAGCGCAACGCTGCGACCTACAAGGAGCAGATTTTCAAGATCCTCGAACCATCGAAGACCGAGGTCCGGTTCAACTCCGAGTGGCTCTCCGGTCTCCCGATCGAGGAGCTGGTCCGGATCGCCGCGCAGATGACGGTGGCGCGGATGCTCGAGCGGGACGACTTCCGGAGGCGGTACGAGGGGGAGCGCCCGATTTCCATCCACGAGTTCCTCTATCCCCTGTTCCAGGGATACGACTCGGTGGCACTTCGGGCGGACGTGGAGCTGGGGGGAACCGACCAGAAGTTCAACCTCCTCGTGGGGCGCGACCTGCAGCGGATGTACGGACAGGAGCCGCAGGTGGTGATGACCACGCCGCTGCTCGTGGGGCTGGACGGCGTGAACAAGATGGGCAAGAGCTTGGGCAACTACATCGGCATCACGGAGCCGCCGGAAACGATCTTCGGGAAAATGATGTCCATCTCCGACGACCTGATGCTGGAGTATTACGAGTTCCTCTCCGACATCAGCGTGAGCCGCCTTACGTCGCTGAAAAAAGGACTGGCCGACGGCGCCCGGCATCCGATGGAGGCGAAAGTGTCCCTCGCGGGGGAGATCGTCGCACGCTTCCACGGGCAGAAGGCCGCGAGGGATGCGGCGGAAGGGTTCCGCAGGAGATTTTCCGGCAAGGAGTTCCCCGAGGACGCACGCAAAGTGCCGGGGAGCGCCCTGGGCGGCAAGACCGACCTGGTCTCGGTGGTTTCCCTGGTTTCGACGTCGTTCACCTCCAAGTCGGCCGTGCGGAGGCTCATCGAGCAGGGCGGCCTGGAAGTCAACGGCGAGAAGGCGGCGGACCCCGCCCGGGAGATCGCGCCGGAAGGCGAAATCCGCTTGAAAATCGGAAAGAAAGAGTTCGTGATCGTCTCCTTCGGGTAGGGGGGCGTAAGGGGTCACTTTTTCCTTGCATCGTCCCCGGCGTTCGGATATATTTCCAAATCCCTCATGGGGTTGAAGGGACATTTCCCCCGGTAGTAGAATGGATATCGGAGGGGGGGAAATACCCTTTGACACGATATTCGCTTTTTCGTATAATTATAAGTCCGCCTTGAGGGTCTCCCTTCGGGGCGAATCAGCGGATCTTTGAAAACTGAACAGGGAATGCGGAAGGTGCGTAAGGATCCTGTCTTTTCTGTTTTTAAGTGGAGAGTTTGATCCTGGCTCAGAACGAACGCTGGCGGCGTGCCTAACACATGCAAGTTGAGCGCGAAAGGGAGGGGCAACCCTCCCGAGTAGAGCGGCGCACGGGTGAGTAACGCGTGGGTAACCTGCCCCCGGGCGGGGGATAACTACTCGAAAGGGTGGCTAATACCGCATGAGACCACGGGGTCTTCGGACCTTGAGGCTAAAGGCGGCGCCGGCTTGCCGGCGCTGTCACCTGGGGATGGGCCCGCGTACGATTAGCTAGTTGGCAGGGTAACGGCCTACCAAGGCTACGATCGTTAGCTGGTCTGAGAGGATGGCCAGCCACACTGGAACTGAAACACGGTCCAGACTCCTACGGGAGGCAGCAGTGAGGAATATTGCGCAATGGGGGAAACCCTGACGCAGCAACGCCG
>MGQW01000065.1:87088-125016 GCA_001798885.1 Deltaproteobacteria bacterium RBG_16_64_85 | reverse complement strand
TAGGCCTTTTCAAGAAAACAGTTCTGCCAAAGCCGATAAAACCTCCGACTGCGTCTGCGGCCCAACTTTCCCCAACCGCTTCACTAATCTCGTTTTGTCGACTGTACGAATCTGGTCTAAAACAACCTGACCTTGCTTACCTTGGAAAACACAAGAAACCCGAGAGGGATAATCTCGCCCCTTCGTGGTCATTGGGGCAACTATGACTGTGGCGATGAATCGGTTTAATTCGTCCGGCGAGATGACAAGACAGGGACGACTCTTCTTGATCTCGCTTCCAACGGTAGGGTCCAAGCTCACCAGGTAGACTTCAAACCGTTTCACTTCCATTCCCATTCTTCCTTATCCCAGGAAGTCTGGCTGACCGCCTCCGCATCCAATAACTTGTCATCACCCCGTTCCGCCATAGCCCGGAACTTTTCCGCCCAGCCCTGGCGCGGCTTTTTCGTTGAGCGGATGATAATTTGGCGGTCCCGAACCTCAAGCTCAACCTCGCCGCTTAGGTGGGTCTGTTCCAACACCACTTTGGGGATTCGAATGCCTTGGGAATTCCCGATACGAACGATGCTTGCCTTCATCGAATACCACCTCCAACCAACATCGATATAATTACAATGTAATCACTTCATACTCCTTCGTCAATAGAGAAATAGGCCTAACTTAAATTAGACGGTTTGGCTGTCAGTCTAATAAAATCACAAATACATCTCGTATCATACGGGATCTTGGAAAGAGTAATTTCTTAAATCGGGGGAAAATACTTTTGATAATAGGAGGTTTGGTTGAGATGGGATCGATTGCCAATAGGTTTAGACTGCGAGAAGTGCAGCCTAAATCGGCTTTTGAAGACCGTGATATTCTACTTGGGAAAATCCATGGGGCTTCGCACACATCTTCCTCCTCGATTGAGGACGTGCGTATAGATCATCGTCGTGTTGACGTCTTTATGCCCCAGTAACTCCTGTATGGTTCGAATGTCGTACCCTTCCTCGAGTAGATGGGTAGCGAATGAATGCCGGAAAGTGTGACAGGTGATCTTCTTGGAGATTCCGGCACGGGAAGCTGCCTCCTTTACTGCCCTCTGGAGGACCGTTTCGTGCAAGTGGTGCCGGTAAGGACATCCGGTCGCGGGGTCGATATATTGCCTCGCAGCAGGGAACACCCATTGCCAACGCCATTGTCGATCCGCACCCGGATATTTCCTGTCGAGCCCATCCGGAAGTTTAACGTAGCCGCCGCCTTCGCTCAAATCCTTTTCGTGCCGTGCCTCGACTTCCTCAAGATGAAATTTCAAACGATCCTCTATGGCAGAGGGCAGGATGGTCACCCGGGCCTTGCCCCCCTTCCCCTCCCTGACGACGATCTGTCGGTATCCGAAATCGATGTCCTTCACGCGAAGCTGCAGGCATTCCAGGAGCCGGAGACCCGCGCCGTACATGAGCATCCCGGCGATCCAGTTTTGTCCATAAAGTTTTGATGAGACTTTCGTCACCTCTGCCCGGGTCATCACGACCGGAAGCCTTACCGGCTTCTTTGCCCTCACAATGTTTTCAAGCCAATCGAGGGTGATGCCTAGAACATCGCGATACAGGAAAAGAAGGGCGGCCAGCGCCTGGTTTTGGGTGGTAGCCGCCACCTCTCGCACCACAGCGAGATGGGACAGGAAATTCTCGATTTCCTCCTTCCCCATCTCCCTTGGGTGCCGGATTCCGTGATACCGGATATATTGCCGTATCCACCCTACGTAGGCTTCCTCTGTGCGGTGGCTGTAGTGTCGTTTCCGAAGCACGACACGAACCTGGTCGAGAAGCTTCGGCTTCCCGTCCGGAGGAATCTTTACGATGGTATATGCCAAGGACATCCCCCTTGGATGCCTTTCGAAAACAACACCGGGAGAATTCTTAGCAATTCGCGTTCCTTTCGCTAAAGAAGGAGTGGGAGGGTTCGGATGAAAACACGGCGGATTTGGATAACGAGAGTGCGGTCAGTCCTTCAGGATCGCTTCGTACCGCTTCCGGAGGACCTTCTTTGGCAGACCGCCTTCGATGATATCCCAGGGGAAATATTCGTCCCCCCTTTTCTCCCGGTAGGCGATCTCGGAGAGGGGAACAGCGAGGTTTTCTGGAGAGAGTTTCAGCCTCCCCTTGCGGGCGTGGTGCAATGCCTGCTCCACGCGCCGATCCGACAGGCCGAGGAAGCCTTGTAAAATGGCCGTCTGCGGAGCTTCGGGGTCGATGCGCAGATTGGGGATTGCCCGCACCCCGACAGCGATTTTCTCTTGGCGCAGCTTGAGTTCCGCCTCGGACGCCATCGGTGCCCATTGCAACGGAGTGAAAGGCTTCGGCACGAAGGGCGACAGGACCACCGTCACGGTGCCCATCCGCCCCACTGTTCTGCACTCCTCGAGCACGGCGTGCCGGTAATTCTGGAGGAAGCCAACGGCGCCCTCGACCTCCTCATCCCGCTCCGCCCCGGGGACTCCCACGAGGAAGTAGAGCTTGAACGATACGATCCCCGCGCGGGCGAGAGTTTTTCCCGCGGAGAAAAAGACCCGGTTGGGTACCCGTTTGCCGACGCGGGCGCGCAGGCGTTCGCTTCCGCACTCGGGAGCCAGCGCCACCGTGCGGTGTCCGCTGCGCTTCAGGATGTCCGCGATCTCCTCGTCCACCAGGTCCGCCCGGACCGAGGCGGGCGACACCGTCCCCCCGCGGGCGAGAACTTCCTTTGAAAATTCCCGGAACGAGCTCCAGTCGAGAACCGCGGCGCCGATCAGCCCGATCCTGCGCCGATGGGGCCAGGCAGCGTCGACGGCCGCGCGCACGAAGGGAAGAGGCATCTCGCGGAATTCCGGGCAGGCGTGCGCGGCGGCGCAGAACCCGCACCTCTGGGGGCAACCCCGGGAGGTCTCCACCAGGGCCATCCTTCCCAGTTCGGCGTCCTCGGCCAGTACGGTGGGAAGCGGGGGGTATTCGGAGAGGGAAACGGTCTCCCGCGCGACGTGCCCGGGAAAACCGGGAAGGTTGTTCAGGGCTCGCAGCCTTCCTTCCTTCCCGGGATCGCCGCCGATGGGCTCGAGGTATTCGGGAACGTAACCGGCCGGGATGTAGACGCCGGAGATGGCGGCAAGACTTTTCAGGTATCCCTTGTCCGCGGGATGAGGATCTCCCAGGTCGAGAACCGCTTCCGACGCCCTTTCGCCGTCGCCGATCACCACGGCGTCGGCGAAAACCCCGGAAGGCTCGGGGTTGAGAGAGGCGGCGAAACCTCCGGCGAGGACCAGCGGCCGACGACCGCCGGCGGCCTCCCGGTCCTTGCGAAACGGCGGGACGTCCCCCGCCGAAAGGATCGACGGGACGTTCAGGAGATCGTTCTCGTACGACAGGGAAAATGCGACGACGTCGAAATCCTTCAGGGTACAGCCGCTTTCCAGGGTCGAGAGGGGAAGCGACCGGCGGGCGAGGATCCGCTCCTCCGCGGCGGACGGTAAAAAGGCCCGCTCGCACAGGGCGTCGGGCCTCTCGTTGATGCGTGCATGGATGGAGAGGAACCCGAGGTTCGACATCCCCGCCGCGTATCGGTTCGGGTAGACCAGTGCGACGCGGAGCCTGCCGCCCCACTCTTTCCTCTTGGCTCCGACCTCGCGGGACAGGACGACGTCGTGGAGTTTTCGGATCTCCCACGCCATGACGAATCCCGGCTGCCCCTTAGGGGGCGGAGCTTCCTACTCTCCGCGGCGGCGCAGGAACGTCGGGATCTCGAACTCCTCGAGGGCCTCCGACTCGCTCTCCTTGTCGATGACGGGGAGGTCCTCGATCCGCTCCGGGGGCTTCTGCGCCGCGGCCCGGAGGAATGTCGGCTTCTCCAGATCCTCCTTGCCCACCAGCTTGATCGTGCGGCGCGGACCCTTCCAGAAGCTCTCCGCCACCCCCGATTCGAACCCGGTCGCGATGACCGTCACCTTGAATTCCTCCCCGAGCCCCTCGTCGATGACGGTGCCGAAGATGATGTTCGCATCATCGTCGGCCTCCTCCCGGACGAGGCTCGCCGCCTCGTTGACCTCGCTTAAGGAGAGCGAGGGTCCCGCGGTGATGTTGATCAGCACCCCGCGCGCCCCCCGGATCGAGACGTCCTCCAGCAGTGGGCTGGAGATCGCCTTCTCCGCCGCGGCGACCGCCCGGTTCTGCCCGGAGGCGCAGCCGGTGCCCATCAGCGCGACGCCCATGCCGGCCATGATCGCCTTGACGTCCGCGAAGTCGAGGTTGATGTATCCCGGCTTGGTCACCAGCTCCGAGATGCTGCGGACCGCCTGGAACAGGACCTCGTCGACCTTCCGGAACGCCTCCACGAAACGCATCTCCTTCCCGGCAATGAGCAGCAGCTTCTCGTTCGGGATGACGATGATCGTATCGACGAGGCTGCGCAGGTCCTTGACCCCGATCTCGGCCTGGCGCCTCCGCGTGGCCCCCTCGAAGGAGAAGGGACGGGTGACCACCGCCACCGAAAGTGCACCCACCTCCCTGGCGACCTCCGCGACGATGGGGCCTGCGCCCGTGCCGGTCCCGCCGCCGAGCCCCGCCGTGAGGAACACCATGTCGGCGCCGGAGAGCGCCTCGCGGAGCAGGTCCCGGTCCTCCAGAGCGGCCTCGCGGCCGATGTCGGGGTTCGCCCCCGCGCCCAATCCCTTGGTCAGTCTCGCCCCCATCTGGATCTTGAGCGGGGCCAGGTTCTTCGAGAGGGCCTGGGCGTCCGTGTTGGCGACGATGAACTCCACGCCCGAGAGCCCCTCCTCGATCATCGTATTGATGGCGTTACCGCCGCCTCCCCCCACGCCGAATACCTTGATGACCGCGTGGCAGCGATTCTCCTCGATCAGTGTGAACATGGCGACCTCCTTCGTATTTAATCGAATCAGAAAATATCCGTAAGGAACTGCTTGACCCGTTCCAGCCAACCCGCGCTGCCCGCCACTTCTTCCCGGGCGACCAGGACCTCGGCCATGCTCGAACCGTAGATTGCAAGCCCTACCGCGGTCGCGTAGCCGGGACTCCCGATGACCTCCACAAGTCCGCCAACGCCGATTGGACCGCCGCGCCGGACGGGGAGCTGGAACACCCTTTCCCCGAGCTCGGGAAGCCCGTCGAGGAGGGAACCCCCGCCGGTCAGCACGACTCCCGCGCCGAGCATCTCCTCGAATCCCGAGCGGAGGATCTCCTTCCGAAGGAGTCCGAAGATCTCCTCGGTGCGCGGCTCGATGATCTCGCTCAGGTATTGACGGCGGATCGGCCGGGGCTGGCGGCCACCCACTCCCGGAAGCTCCACCAGCTCGTCCCGCCGGACCTTCTGGATCATGGCGCACCCGGAGGAGATCTTTAACCCCTCCGCGTCCGCCCAGGGAACCTTAAGCCCGACGGCCACGTCCGACGTGATGTTCGCTCCTCCCAGGGGGAGGACGAAGGTGTGCCGCAGGGCCCCATCGTAGAAAATGGCCATCTCCACGGTGCCCGCCCCGAAATCGAGCAGGACCACTCCGACTTCCTTCTCCTCCGGAGTCAGCACCGCATTCGCAGATGCGAGGGGGCTGAGCGCGATGTCGTCGATGCCCAGTTCCGCCTTCTCGACGCACTTGACGAGGTTGCGCGTGCTGGGGACGTCGTCGGTCACCACGTGGACGCGGGCGTCCAGCCGGATGCCGGTCATGCCGCGCGGGTCCTTGATCCCTCCCATGTCGTCGACGATGAACTCCTGCGTCAGGACGTGGAGGACCTCCCGGTCGTTGGGAAGCTCGACCGCCTTCGCGAGCTCCAGGACGCGCGCGACGTCCACCTCGGTCACCTCCCGCTCGTTGCGGACCGAGATCGCGGCGTGACTGTTGAACGACTTGATCAGCGGGCCGGACACGCCGACGAAGACGGACGGGATCGAGACTCCCGTCATCTTCTCCGCCTCGCCAAGGCTTTGCTGGATCGACTTGACCGTGGCGTCCACGTTCACCACGGCCCCCTTCCGCATCCCGTCCGTTTCGGCCCTCCCCACTCCCAGGATCTCCAGGCCTTCCGGCCCCTTCCTGGCCACGACCGTGGCGACCTTGCTCGACCCGACGTCCAACCCGGCGATCACCGGTCCCGAAACCGTTTCCATTTATTCCCCCGGCCGCACGTAAATGCGGCCCGCAGTTTTCAGATCGACGATGCCCCTCGCCTGCCCAACGCTGGAGAGCTTGGGCAAGGCCTCCTCGATCCGCTTCATCGCCTCCCGGAAATCCATCATGCCGATCTTGAGCTGCAGCCCCGAGTCCCGAGTCACCAGCGTGTACCCTTCCTGGGCGTCGAAGTGGACTTCAGAGATGTTCTGACGGAGCACCCCCGACTCCGTGCTCCGCAACAGCTCCAGCGTCTTTCTCAGGTTCTGCAGGGTGACGGCGTCCCGCGCGGTGAGCTCTCCCCGCGAGAACCCGGTCACGATGGGAAAATTCTTCGGGTCGTAGGCGGTGAGCCGCTTGAAGATCGTCCCTTCTTCGTCGACGTAGTAGAGGGCGTCGAGGTTGACCATTGCCGCTGGTTTCCGCTCCTCGATGCGGACCACGAGCCGGTCGGGGAATACCTTCCTCACCGACACGCTGCGGACCCAGGGGTGGGTGAGCAGCCTGCGACCGATGTCCCGCGACGAGAGCGACCAGATGTTTCCCTGCGCCACGCCGGACAGGATTCCCGACACCTCGTCCCGGGTCACGTAGGCGCAACGGTTCATGTCGATGTCGCGGACCGAAAAGAGCCGGGAGTGCCCCAGCCAGGAGTAGACCGTGGCCCCCGCCGCCGTGACGAGAACGACGACCAGGATCGCCGCCGCGACGGGAAGCACCTGCCGGAGGTTGATCCGTGCGGCCGCACCGTTCTTTTCCTTCCCCTTCTTGCGGGCGGCGTGCACTTTTTTCCTCCGCTTCCCGAGCGACTTTTTGTGGTAGGCCTTGTACTCGATCATCTATTTCCCGAGCCCCGCGTCGTCCAGGATCTCTTCCACCAGCTCATCGAAGGTCATCCCGTCGAACTTCGCGGCCTTCGGCAGCAGGCTGGTCTCCGTCATCCCGGGGATCGTGTTCGCCTCCAGGAAGAACAGGTTTCCCGCGGGATCCACCCGGTAATCGAGGCGGGCCGCCCCCCGGAGCGAGAGCGCCACCGCGGCCTTGCGGGTGTATTCCGCCGCCCGCACGAGGATGTCGCGGTCCATCGGGACCGGGATGACGTACTCGGTCTGGCCTGCGGTGTATTTGGACCGGTAGTCGTAGAACCCCGAGCCGGACTTCGGGACGATCTCGATCGCCGGCAGGACCCTCCCGTTCAGGATGCCTACCGTGATCTCCCGCCCCGGAATGTACGCCTCCACGAGGATCCGGCGGTCGAATTTTCCCGCTTCCGCCATGGCCGGACCCCACTCCTCCGGCCCTCGGACGATGCTGACCCCCACCGTGGACCCCTCGCGATCCGGTTTGACGACGAAGGGAAAGCCGATGTCGGAAGGAGGAGGCGCACCGGGCATCTCCCCATCGTAGAGGGCGTCCTGCGCGACGGGAACCCCGGCGGAGGCCGCTATCCGCTTGGCCAGGACCTTGCTCATCGAGAGAGCGGAGGCGGCCACGCCCGACCCGGTATAGGGGACCCGCGCCAGCTCCAACGCTCCCTGGATGCAGCCGTCCTCGCCGAACCGGCCGTGCAGCGCAAGGAAGGCGACGTCCACGCCAGCGCCCCGGATGCCGGCGAGCCAGTCCCCGCGGATGTCGATCTCACGGACCGGGTACCCCAGCCGGCGGAGGGCCGAGACCGCGGCACCGCCGGTGCGGAGCGACACCTCCCGCTCGGAGGACTCACCGCCGAGGAACACTCCCACCGTCTTTCCCCGGTACCTGCCCTTCTCAGGCATCGAAGTCGCCCCACAGCTTGACTTCGAGTGCGAGGTCGATCCCCGCCATCACCCGCACCTGCTCTCGGCCTCGCACGATGAGCCGGAGCGCTTCGGCGGAGGTTGCCCGCCCCGTGTTGATCAGGAAATTGGCGTGCTTCTCCGAGAAAAGGGCATCGCCCTCCCGCGCGCCCTTCATCCCTGCCTGCTCCAGCAGCCGGCCCGCTTTCTCGTTCGGCGGATTGCGGAAGGTAGAGCCGAAGGTCCGCTCCCCCCAGGGCTGGGTCGCGCGGCGCTTCTCGTTCAGCGTTTTCATCCGGGCGAACACCTCGTCCGGAACGCCGGGGGCCAGTCGGAAGCCCACCCGGGCGATTACCCCCCGCACGGGGAGCGCTGCCTCGCGGTACGCAAACCCGATGTTGTGCGCAACGAGCCGGTGCAGTCTCCCTTCGGCGTCCACGATTTCCACCCACTCGGCGATTTCTCCGATGAACCGGCCGTATGCCCCCGCGTTCATCGACATCGCGCCTCCCACCGTTCCCGGGATCCCGGCCAGCTCCTCGGAGCCGGATAGGCCGGACAGGGCACACAGCACCGCGAAGCGAGGGAGCATCGTCCCGCCTTCCGCGACGACCGAGCCTCCGGCGGAAAAGAGCATCTTCCCCATGTTCTTTTTGAGGCAAAGCACCGTCCCCCGCACCCCGCCGTCGTAGACGAGGAGGTTGCTGCCCGCACCGAGAAAGCGCACCTCGCGCCCTTCCTCCCGCTCCATCTTGAGAATCTCCTGGACCTCCTGGAGGGAGCGGGGGAAGATCATCCGCTCGGCCGCGCCGCCGATTCCGATCGTGGTGAAATCGCGGAGCTTGGCCCCATACACCTCTTCCACCTTCCCCGTCCTTCCAGCCATCCGCTTCCCCTTCACCCGGCCGTCAGCCGGATAAAACGCCTTCTCCCAGTTTCCAGACATCGCCTGCCCCCATCGTTAGGAATATATCGCCCGCGCAAAGCCCCGCTGCGACCGTGGAAAGGGCGTCCCCGGCCTTGCCCGCATAGATCGCCGCCTTGTGCCCGTGCTCGCGGATCGCCTCGCAGAGACGCTCCCCGGAAGCCCCGGGGATCGGCTCTTCCCCGGCGGGATAGACATCGAAAACGAAGAGCAGATCCGCGTCGTTGAACGCGGAGAGAAAATCTCGGAACAGGGATTGCGTGCGCGAGTACCGGTGCGGCTGGAACCCGACGACGATTCTTCTCGACGGCCACACCTCCCGGGCCGCCGCCAGCGTGGCCCGGATCTCGACAGGGTGGTGGCCGTAATCGTCGACGACCGTCACGCCGTTCCGCTCCCCCTTCACCTGGAACCTCCGGGCAACACCGTCGTAATCGGCGAGCCCGGCGCGGATTCGCTCGAAGGAGATCCCGAGCTCCGCCGCCACCGCCGCCGCCGCGAGGGCGTTGCTCACGTTGTGCCGGCCGGGGGCCTTGAGCGTCACCTCCCCGAGCGTCTCCCCGCATCGGATCACGCGGAATCGGTTGCTCATCCCTTCCGATACGACCCCATCGGCGCGATAATCCGCGTGGACCGAGAATCCGTAGGTGACGAATGTCTTCGCCACCGACGGGATCAGCTCCTGCACGTTCGGGTGGTCGAGACACAGCACGGCAAAGCCGTAGAAGGGGACCTTGTTGATGAAGTGGAGGAAGGTCTCCTTGATCTGGCCGATCCCGGAATAGAAATCGAGGTGCTCGGGGTCGATGTTCGTCACGACCGCCACCGTGGGCGACAGCTTGAGAAACGACCCGTCGCTCTCGTCGGCCTCGGCCACCAGGAACTCCCCCTGACCGAGCTTGGCGTTGGATCCAAGACTGTTCAGCCTCCCGCCGACCACGGCGGTCGGGTCCCAGCCGGCCGCTGCCAGGATGGTGGCCACCATCGACGTGGTGGTCGTCTTGCCGTGCGTTCCCGCGATCGCGATCCCGTATTTCATCCTCATCAGCTCGGCCAGCATCTCCGCGCGGGGGATAACGGGGATCTTCCGCCGGTGTGCCTCCACCACTTCCGGATTGTCCACCTTGACGGCCGAGGAGAACACGACGACGTGGCCGTCTTCCGGAACGTTCTTCGCGGCGTGTCCCTCCTGGATCTCCGCGCCCAGCTGCGACAGCCGGTCGGTGATGTCGGACTTGCGCAGGTCCGAGCCGCTCACCCGGTATCCCAGGTTGAGAAGGAGCTCCGCGATGCCGCTCATTCCGATCCCGCCGATGCCGACGAAATGGATGCGGAGGTCCTTCCTATACATGGGGCGCCCCCTGCCCTTTCCCGATCTCGCAAAGCGCCGAGCGGATGATCCGTTCCGCCGCGTCCGGGCGGGAAAATCTCGCTGCCGCTTCCCCGGCGGCGGCCCGGACACCGGTGTCGGACGCCCAGGCGGCAAGCGTCGAGAGGATCCGTTTCCCGGTGGCCTCCTCCTGCCGCATCCACACGCCGGCCCCGCCGGCGCAGAACTCCCGGGCGTTTTTCTCCTGGTGCCGATCGGCGGCATACGGGTACGGGATGAGAATACAGGGCTTCCCGAAAAGTGAGGCCTCTGCGATCGAGAGCGCGCCCGCCCGCATGAGGACGGCGTCGCTCCGGGCGAAGATTTCCCCGATCCGGTCGGTGAACGGGAACGGCTCGATCGGCAATCCCTCCTCCCGGATGATCGTTTCCGCCGACTCGAACTCGCCGGCGCCGGTCTGCAGAACGAACGCGATCGAGCGCCGTTCCTCTTTCACTCGCCTGCCCATCTCGAGGACCAGGGCGTTGATCGCCTGCGCTCCTTGCGATCCGCCCAGCGCGAAAACGGTGAAGCGGGAATCCGATCGGACAACCGTCCCGGATTTCCGCGCGCCAACGACCTCCCGCCGGACAGGGTTCCCCACGACTTCCGTGCGGCCGGCCGGGAAATAGGCGGCAGTCCCCCCGAACCCCGCGTATACTTTCCTCGCCATCCTCCCCAGCATCCGGTTTGCCCGGCCCGGCACGGCATTCTGCTCCTGCAGGAAGAGGGGGATTCCGCTCATCCATGCCGCGACGGAAACCGGAACGGAGGCGTACCCGCCGACGCCGAAAACCAGATCCGGCCGCCGACGCCCCAGAACCGAGAACGCTACCGCGATCCCCTTCACCATCCGCGCCATCCCCAGCAATCCACCGGCCCCCTTGCCTCTGACCTGGCCCGAAGGGACGAAATCGATCTCGTACCCCCGCGCCGGGACGGCTCTCGACTCGAGGCCGCTCTCCGTCCCGACGAAGGAAACGGAGCCGCCGGGGACCGCCTCCTGGAACGCCTCAGCAAGCGCGATCCCCGGAAAAACGTGCCCGCCGGTTCCCCCGCCCGCGATGATCAGAGTTATCGACAAAGGCTTCCGCCCCTTTCATCGAGATGTTGATCAGCACCCCCATCGCCGCCAGGTGGAGAATCAGGGAGCTTCCACCGTAGCTTAAGAACGGAAGCACCATCCCCTTGGGGGGGAGCATCTTCAACCCCACCATCATGTTCATCAGCGCCTGGATGCCGATCACCGACGACAGGCCGATCGCCAGGTATCTCCCGAACAGGTCGCGGGCGCGGCGCGCGATCCGGAACCCCACCCACACCATCGTCAGGAAACAGGCCCCCACGGCCACGACTCCGGCGAACCCCAGTTCCTCCCCGATGACGGAGAAGATGTAATCCGTGTGCATCTCCGGAAGGTAAAACAGCTTCTGCCTCCCCGAACCGATTCCCGTCCCCAGGAGCCCTCCGTTGGAAAAGGCGATCAGCGACTGCACCACCTGGTAGCCGGCCGTCTGGGCCTGGGAGAAGGGATCGATGAACGCCTGCAGCCGCGCCATGCGGTACGGCTTCGTCGCGATCAGGAAAGCGACCCCCGCCGCTCCCGCGCCAAGGAGCCCCGCCAGCAGTTTCCAGGGGAATCCGGCGATGAACAGGAGCGCCATGAAGGAGACCACGATGACCACCGCCATCCCGAAATCGGGCTCCTTGAGGATCAAGGCGACGAAAACTCCCATCACCGAAAGCACCGGCAGGAAGACCTTGAGGCCCTCTTTGGGGTTTTCCCCCTTCCGGTCGATGGCGTAAGCCGCGAAAGCGATGAGCACGAATTTGGCGAGTTCCGACGGCTGGAACGTGAATGCGCGGAGGTTGATCCAGCGGGATGCGCCGTTCGCCGTGTGCCGGACGCCGGGGACGAAGACCAGGAGAAGGAGCACGAAGGTTGCGGCGAGGATGAGCCAGAGGCGCCGGCGGTAGAAGTCGTAGTCGATCCTCGTCAGCAAGACCGCCAGGGATGCGCCCAAAACGAGGAAAAGGACCTGCCGCTTGAAGAAGTACGCCGTGTCGTTCCCGAAGCGCGCGGAGGCGACGGCGGTCACGGAGGTCGCGCTGAACACCATCACGGCCCCGAGGACCGCCAGGATCAGGGTGCAGAAGAACAGGATCAGGTTCTCGTGCCGCTTGCCGATATTCATCCCGGAAGCTCCTTCACGGCCCTGCGGAACGTCTCGCCCCGATCCTCGAAATTCCGGAACTGGTCGAAGCTGGAACAGGCCGGCGAAAGGATCACGACATCCCCTTGCCGCGCGAGCCCGGCCGCCTTCCGGACGGCCTCGTCAAGGGTCCCGACCATCGTGAGCGGCACCGTGCCGGAAAGCACACGCTCCATCCTCCCGCGGGCCTCGCCGAAGAGAACCGCCGCCCGGGCCTTGCGGCGCAGAGGTTCGCGCAGCGGGTGGAAATCGACCCCCTTGTCCTTCCCCCCCGCGATCAGCACGATCGGCTCCGGGAATCCCTCCAGGCACTTGAGCACCGCACCGACGTTGGTCCCCTTGGAGTCGTTGAACCAGGAGACGCCCCGGAACTGCCGGACGAACTCCACCCGGTGCGGCAGCCCGGGGAAGGCCGCGAGGGCCTCGCGCACTGCCTCCGGCGGGACCCCGATCCGTCGCGCGGCCGCGATCGCCGCCATGGCGTTTTCCACGTTCTGCAATCCCCGGATCCGCAGCAGCGCCCTGGGGTAACGCTCTTCCTGCACGCCGTTGCGATAGACCATTTCCCCGCCGTCCAGGCACACCCCTTCGGAAAGGGGCCGGGTCAGGGAAAACGGGATCTTCTCCGCCCGTATCCGGTCGGCCCGGGAGATGATTTCCGGGTCGTCGCCGTTGATGACGGCCGTGTCGGTCGCGCCCTGGTTCCGGAGGATCGCCGTCTTCGTCTCCGCGTATGCGGAGAAATTTTCGTACCGGTCGCTGTGGTCCTCCGTGAGGTTCAGGAGAACCGCAACTTTCGGCCGGAACGCGTCGATCGACTCCAGCTGGAAGCTCGACACCTCGACCACGCCCCAATCGAACGGCTCTCCGGCCGCTGCGACAAGCGGTGTCCCCAGGTTCCCTCCGACGAATACGCGGGAAAATGCACGCGCCACCATGTCCCCGAGGAGCGTCGTCACGGTCGACTTGCCGTTGGTCCCCGTGACGGCCGCCACGTTTCCCCGGAACCGCCGGAAACCGAGCTCCAGCTCCCCCCACACCGGAACGTTCGCACGGCGCAGCGCCTCCCGGGGAAGCCTCGAAGCCGGCACCCCCGGGGACAGGATGACGAGGTCCACTCCCCGTGCCGCCTTCTCGGGCATCCGGCCGTGGACAAACGTCACCTGCGGCGGGATCTCGACCCCGAGGGACTGTTCCACGGCCGCCTTCGGACGCTCGTCGAGGAGCGTCACGCGCGCTCTCTCCCGCAGCAGGAGCAGGGCAGCGGCGACTCCCGACCTCCCGGCGCCGACCACGAAGACGTTTTTCCTCTCGAACGCGTCCATCTCACCGGATCTTGAGCGTGCTGATCGCCAGCAGCGCCAGGATGATCGAGATGATCCAGAACCGCACGATGATCTTCGGCTCCGCCCACCCCTTCAGCTCGAAATGATGGTGGACGGGGGCCATGCGGAAGATCCGTTTCCGCGTCGTCTTGTAGGAGTACACCTGCAGGATCACCGAGAGCGCCTCCATGACGAACACCCCGCCGACCAGCGCCAGGACGATCTCCTGCTTCACCATGACGGCCACCACCCCCAGTGCCGCCCCGATGGAGAGGGAGCCCGTGTCCCCCATGAACACCGAGGCCGGGTAGGTGTTGTACCAGAGGAACCCGATCCCGGCGCCCGCCATCGCCCCACAGAAGATGGTCAGCTCCCCCGCCCCCGGCACGTACGGGATCTGCAGGTAGTTGGCGATCTTGATGTGCCCCGCCAGGTACGCGAACAGCATGTAGGTGCCGGCCGCGATGATCGACGGCCCGATGGCGAGCCCGTCGAGGCCGTCCGTCAGGTTGACGGCGTTGGACGCCCCCACGATCACCAGGATGATGAACGGGATGTAGAACGCACCCAGGCTGGGATTGAGCTTCTTGAAGAACGGGATGCTCACCTTGGGCTGGATCCCGATGTCCAGGTAGATGAGCGTCGCCGCCACTCCCGCGAGGGCCAACTGGCAGAGGAACTTCTTCCGTGGAGAGAGCCCCTTGGAGTCCTTCCGGATGACCTTCTTGTAGTCGTCGGCGAATCCGATCGCCCCGAATCCCACCGTCACGAACACCGCGATCCAGATGTAGGGATTCCCCAGGTTGGCCCAAAGAAGAGTCGGGATCACGGTGGCGAGGACGATGAGCAGCCCTCCCATCGTGGGCGTTCCCTCCTTCGCCAGATGCCGCTCCGGGCCGTCGCGCCGGATGGTCTGCCCGATCTGATGCGAGCCCAGTTCCCGGATGAGCCAGGGGCCGATGACGAAACACAGCAGGAGCGCGGTGATCGCAGCGTAGATGGTGCGGAAGGTGATGTAGCGGAATACGTTGAAGAAGGAGTAGTCCGCGTGCAGTGGGTAGAGAAGGTGATACAGCATGGTCGGTCAGGCCCATTTCCTTTCGATCTCGATTGCCATTTCCTCGAGGCGCATCCCCCGGGACCCCTTGACAAGGACGACGTCCCCCTCCCGCAGAGCGCCCAGGACCATCGCCTTCAGGCGTTCCCGATCGCCGGTGTGGGCCACCTTTTCGTGATCCATCCCCCCCTCGAGAGCGCCCCGGGCGACTTGCGCCGCCTCCTCCCCGTAGGTGAACAGGAGGTCCAGGCCGGACCCCGCGATCAGATGGCCGATCCGGAAATGGGACGCCGCCGAGGCTTCGCCGAGCTCCAGCATGTCCCCCAGAACGGCCACGCTGCGCCGGGCTCCGCGAAGAACCCGGAGGGCCCGGATGGCGGCCTCCATCGAGGCCGGGTTCGCGTTGTAGCTATCGTCCAGGAGCAGCCCGCCGCTCCGCAGCGGGATGGGATGAAACCTCCCCCGCACGGAGGCGAAGGAGGAGAAGCCTTCGGCAAGGTCCTCCGGGCGGAACCCGAGGACGTAGGCGGCGGCCGTGGCCGCCAGCGCGTTCATGAGATGGTGCTCGCCCGTCACCGGCAGGGCGGAGGTGAATCCGCCGGAAGGGGTCCGCACGGCGATCCTCATCCCGCGGTCGTCCATGGAAAGGACACGGCCCGAAAACTCGTTGAGCGCAACGCCGTAATAGATTTTCTTCGCCCGGCAGCGCCCCGCTTCCCGTACGACCCGCAGGTCGGTCGCGTTCACCACCGCGGTTCCGGATTCAGGAAGCGCCCGGAAGAGATCCCCCTTCTCGCGCGCAACCCCCTCGAGGCTCCCAAGCCCTTGCAGGTGCGCGGGGGCAATGTTGGTGAGGATCCCGATATCGGGGGCGGCGATCTGGGCCAGCCGCGCGATCTCCCCCGGCTGGTTCGTTCCCATCTCCATCACTGCGACGTCGTGTCGGTCGGAAAGCCCGAGCAGCGCCAGCGGCATACCGATGAGGTTGTTCCGGTTCCCGGGGTTTTTCAGAACGTTTCTTCCGGCCGAGAGGAGGCCGGCAAGCATCTCCTTGGTGGAGGTCTTGCCCGAGCTCCCCGTGATCCCCACGAGGGGAATCTTCCGCATCCTTTCCCGATGGGCGTGTGCGAGGTCGCCCAGCGCCTCCACGGCGTTCCGGACGACGAACACGGGCTTTTCGGACAGGATCGCGGAGGGGATCTTGCCCGCGCTTTCCTCGGACACGATGGCTGCCATCGTTCCCTTCCGGAACGCCTCCTCCACGAAACCGGCGCCGTCGACCTTTTCTCCCGGCAGTGCGAAGAAGAGTCCGCCCGGCGTCGCCTCGCGGCTGTCTGTCGTGACCTGCCCGATTGGCGTGCGGGCGGGAATCGGTCCACACGCACGAAGAGGCTGGATCGCCCCGACGACCTCCTCCAGGGTCATCCTACTCGTCGGCGGCAAGCAATCCCCGGACGATTTCCCGGTCGTCGAACGGCAGACTCCGGTCTCCGATGATCTGTACATTCTCGTGTCCTTTCCCGGCGATCGCCACCGTGTCTCCCGGCCGCGCAAGGGACAGCGCCCGATCGATCGCCGCTTTCCTGTCGGGAATCACCAGGAAATACCCATCGTCCCACGCCACTTCCCCCCGCCCATCGAGAAACCCCTCCGTCCGCAGGCCGAGCAGGATGTCCGAGAGGATGGCACCGGGGTCCTCGTTCCGGGGGTTGTCGGAGGTGACGACGACGACGTCCGAGCGGAGCGCCGCGATCCGGCCCATTTCTGGCCGCTTTCCACGGTCCCGGTTCCCTCCGCATCCGAATACCGTGATCAGGCGCCCGCCTCCCAGCCCCATGAGCGTGGAAAGGACCACGTCCAACCCCCCTGGAGTGTGGGCGTAGTCGACGTAGATGTGCAGCCCCCGCCGGTTGGGGATTTCCTCCATCCTCCCGGAGATTGCAGGAAGACGCTCGATCCCCGCTCGAATCGCCTCGCTGGAAATCCCCAGGAGGCCGGAGACGCAGACGGCCGCCATAACGTTAGATGCGTTATGGGACCCGATGAGCCGGGTGCGGAGATCGAGCTCTCCCCAAGGCGTCCGAAGCGACATCCGCGTCCCTTCCCACGACATCTGTACGCGCACGGGAGCCACGGCACGATCCTGCAGGAATCCGTACGTCAGCGCCCCCGGAAACTCACGGCAAAGCCTTGTGCCGTACGGATCATCCGCGCTGATCACCATTCCCGTCCGCTTTCCCCCGGCGGGGAGGTACTCCCGGAAGAACCTGGCCTTGGCGGCGAAATAGGACTCCATGTCGCCGTGGAAATCCAGGTGGTCGCGGGACAGGTTGGTGAACACGCCGACGTCGAACCGCACCCCCGCGATTCTTCCCTGGATCGCGCTGTGCGAGGACACCTCCATCAGCACATGAGTGACGCCGCGGAACGCCGCCTCCGCCAGCACCTCCTGCAGCTCGTGGGGAAAGGGGGTCGTGAGGCCCGTGCGGAGAACCTCTTCCCCCACCCGGTAATTGATGGTGCCGATCACCGCCGTTTTACGCCCCGCAGCGGAGAGGATCGACTCCAGCAGGTACGTTACCGTCGTTTTTCCGTTGGTCCCCGTCACCCCCACCACCGCGAGACGCGCGGACGGGTCCCCGTGAAAATTCGCCGCAACCTTCGGAAGGGCGGCGTCGGTGGAGGCAACCCGGACGGTCGGAAGCGGCGGGGAGGAGATCTCCCGTTCGACCAGCGCCGCAGCGGCGCCCGCCCGCTCAGCCTGCGCAAGGAATGCGTGGCCGTCCGCTCGCTCCCCGCGGAGGGCGACGAACAGATCGGCTTTCCGGGCCTTGCGGGAATCGATCGAAATGCCGCCGATGTCGATCGCATCGTGCGGCGGCTCCGCCGTGGTTACGTTTGCCAGGGCCTCCGATAGTCGCATCCCTTCTCTCTCTCTCAATGCCCTCCAAAGGTCACTGTGCACTCCGTGCCGGGAACCAGCAACTGGCCGGGGGCGGGGGTCTGTTGCCGCGCCACTCCGCTGCCGACCAGGTTGAGCTTCACCGAGTGCCGCCCCATCACGTCGACCGCTCTGCCCATGCTCAGCCCCCGCAGGTCCGGCATGACCATGGCGCTCTCCGCGGGCGATGTGGATACCCGGGTCAGCGGCACTCCCCCCGGCCTCTGGGCTTCCTTCCCGTTGCGCGCCACGGCCCGGGCGACCGGCTCTGTGGGCGGGATCCCCAGGTAGTAGGCGGTTTTCACCGCGATCTGGTTGAACGCCGGGGCCGCGACTACCCCTCCGTACACCTGGCCCTTCGGCTCATCGATGACCACGAGGATCATGAGCTCGGGATCCTGAAGCGGCAGAAATCCGATGAAGGAGGAGACCCGCTTGTTCGGGGAGTATTTTCCCGTCCCCACCTCGACCTTCTGCGCGGTGCCGGTCTTGCCGCCGACGAGAAACCCCTTGATACGCGCCTGGGTCCCCGTGCCGTCCTCCTGCACGACCAGTCCCATCATCTCGCGCATCTGCTCCGAGGTCTTCGGAGAAAGGACCCTTCGGAGCTCCGTCGGCTCCCCGCGGTACACGACCTTCCCCTCGGGGTCCCGGATCTCCCGCACGATATACGGCTTCATCATCTTTCCGCCGTTCACCGCTGCCGACATCGCCGCGGCCATCTGGATCGGCGTCACGGAGATCCCCTGGCCGAAGGAAACCGTGGCGCGCCGGATCCCCTTGAACCCGCTTCGCGTCGGGAGAATCCCACCGACCTCCCCGGTCAGCTCGATACCGGTCTTCGTCCCGAACCCGAAGGCCCGGATCGTGTCGTAGAAGCGTTCGGGATCCATCCGCTCGCCGATCTTGGAGGCCCCGATGTTGCTCGAGTACTTGAGCACCTCCGGCACGGTCAGCCATCCGTGCGGGTGCGCGTCGTGGAGAACCCGATCCCCGAACCGGTAGGAGCCGTTCTCGCAGTAAACCTTCTCCGAGGTCTTCACGCTCCCCGTCTCCAAGGCAGCGGCCATCGTGAACACCTTGAACGTGGAGCCCGGCTCGAAGGTGTCGGTCAAGGCGCGGTTCTTCCGCGCTTCGGGAACGGCGGTGGCCGGGGTATTGGGATTGTACGTGGGCAGCGACGCCATCGCGAGGATCTCGCCGGTCTTCGGCTGCATCACCAGCGCGATCCCCCCCCGGGCTTTGTACTTGGCGACGGCCTCCTTGAGCTCGCTCTCGGCCACGTGCTGGACGTTCCGGTCGACGGTCAGCGACACCGAGCTCCCGTTGGAGTTCACCTCCACCATGGTCGTCGAAGGGACGATGACGCGCCCGCGCGCGTCCCGCTCGCACATGAGGAACGCCCGCTCGCCGCGCAGGTACTTGTCCAGGGAGAGCTCCACTCCCTCGATCCCCGCGCTGTCGAGGTCGGTGAAACCGAGGAGCGAGGAGGCCAGTTCCCGGTTGGGGTAGAACCGCTTCGGCTCCTCCACGATCCCGATGCCGTCCGCATCGAAGCGCCCCTTCCCTCCTCCCTGCACCTCATGGATCTCCTTCACGATTTCATCGGCCGCCGATGAGGGGATCTGGCGCTTCACCCAGAGGAAGCTTTTTTCCGAGGAGAACATCTTTCGCAGATCCGAGACGGGTCGGGAGATTCGCCGGGACAGGAGGTTCGCTGCCTCCTTGGCCGACTTCAGCTTCGCCGGCTGCACGAAAATGGATTTCGTGGCGACGCTGACCGCCAGCTCGTTTCCGGTCCGGTCCAGGATTGCCCCCCGCTTGGGAACGAGGGGGATTTTCACGCCGTACTGCTTGGCGCCCCGCTCGCGAATCCCCTGGACCCCTAGGATCTGGATGTGGAACGCCCGGAGCACGACGAGCACATAGACAGCCGCCAGCCCGCCGAGGATGATCCGGGCGCGGGGGCTCATCTCACCCGGATCATCCTCTCCGTCTTCGGGTTCACCATCCGGAGCTCGTTTTTGGCGATGGCCTCGATCCGGACCGGGCTGCGGAGCGTCAGGATCTCGGTCCTCAGCAGGTCCTGCCCTTTTTTCAGGTTCCGCTGCTCCTCCAGCGAGATGGACACCGCGTACCCCATCCGGTAGTACTGCCCGGAGAGCCACACGTTGAAAAGCGCCAAGGCGAGAAGAAGGACGAACAACACCATGAGCCGGCGTCGCCGCGGCACCGCCGGGAACACGGGCGTCTCCTTCCGGATCTCCGTGATCATGCACACGCCGTTTCCGACCACTATTCTCTGCATTCCCTTTCCTCCTTTTCGCTGCGGCGGGCCGCGCGCAGCCTCGCGCTCCTGGCCCGCGGATTGATCCGAGTTTCTTCCGCTCCCGGAATAACCGGTTTGCGGGTCATCACCGTGAGCACCGCCTTTTCCCCCGCCGACTGGGCCCGAAAGGCCGTCTTCACCAGCCGGTCTTCGAGCGAGTGGAAGCTGATCACCGCCACCCTCCCCTCCTTCGCCAGGTGCTGCGCGAACGCGGCGAGGAAGGCCGAGAGAGATTCCAGCTCCCGGTTGACCGCGATCCGGAGCGCCTGGAACACCCGCGTGGCGGGATGGATGTCCCTCGGCCACGCCTTCCTGGGGATCGCCCGTTTCACCAGCTCGGCCAGCTGCAAGGTCCGCTCGATCGGGTCCCTCCTCCGCAGCGAAACGATCGCTCTCGCGATGCGGCGGGAAAATCGCTCCTCGCCGAACCGGTAGAAGATGTCGGCCAGCTCCCTTTCGGTCGTCCTTCGAAGGAGATCCCGCGCGGACGGGACGGCGTCATCGGGGTTCCGCCGCATGTCCAGCGGTCCGTCCTCCCGGAACGAGAACCCCCTGGAGGGATCGTCCAGCTGGAGAGAGGAGATCCCGAGATCGAGGAACATCCCGTCGAACGGCCTCCCGTCGGTCGCGTCCCGGAGCTTCGGGAAATCGGCGTAATCCGCGTGGACCAGTCGGACGCAAGGAAACGCGCCGAGGCGCTCGGAGGCGACGACCAGCATGCCGGGGTCCGCGTCGGCGCAGACCAGGATTCCGCCAGGCCCGATCCTCCGCGCAATTTCCTCCGCGTGTCCGCCCGCGCCTGCCGTGCCGTCCAAAAAAACCTCTCCCGGGGCGGGGGAAAGCAGTCTCAACATCTCCTGTAAAAGAACGGGGATATGTCCCGCGGACAACGATCAGATCCTGAGCGACTTGATCTCCCGCTCCAGCTCGGGATCTTCGAACCCTTCCTTCTCGAACCGGCCGATCTCCTCCACCCACTGTTCGCGCGCCCAGATTTCGAAGCGATTCGGCATACCGGTGATGACGACGTCTTTTTCGAGGCCTGCATACGTGCGAAGCGAGGAGGGGATGAGGATCCTGCCCTGCTTGTCCGGAACGGTCTCCACGGCTCCGCCGACGAAAAACCGGAGGAAGGTGTTGAGCTTCCTGTCGACGCTGGAGACGGAGGAAAGCTTTTCCTCGATCCGCGCCCAGTCGTCGGCAGGATAGGCGTAAATGCAGCCCGAGTAATTGGTGATGACGAACGATTCCTGGCCGGTTTCCTGGAGCTGCTCCCGGAAGGGGGCGGGGATGTTCACCCTGCCCTTCGGATCGATGGTATATTCGAAACGTCCTCGGAAGATCATGGTGGCCGCTGAACCCACCTTTCCCCACAATTACCCACTAGCGGCCATAATAATGGTTAACGGGATAGTGTCAAGTATTTTCTGCGAAAAACCGGAGAGTGAGCCCGTCTAAAAAAGCGTTTTGTTGCTAACTTGGCGAACTCTTTCAGGATACGTCCACTCTCGCAGGCGTTCGCGAGAGGAGAATGCGCTTTCGGGGGACATTCCTGATGCTTGCGCCTTATATCGCCAGGAGCGTCCCCCGCCCACGCTTATCCCAGCTGCTTGTAGAAGTCGTTCCCCTTGTCGTCCACCAGGATGAACGCCGGGAAGTCGACCACCTCGATCTTCCAGATGGCCTCCATGCCCAGTTCGGGGTACTCCAGTACTTCGACCTTCTTGATATTCTCCTGTGCGAGCAGGGCGGCGGGCCCGCCGATGGAGCCCAGATAGAATCCGCCGTACTTCTTGCAGGCGTCCGTCACCTGCTGGCTGCGGTTCCCCTTCGCAATCATGACGAGCGATCCTCCATGCGACTGGAACAGGTCCACGTAGGAATCCATGCGGCCCGCGGTGGTCGGTCCGAAGGAGCCCGAGGGCATTCCCTTGGGGGTCTTGGCAGGACCGGCGTAGTAGATGGGGTGGTCCTTCAGGTACTGCGGCAGGTCTTCCCCGCGGTCGATCCGCTCCTTGAGTTTTGCATGGGCGATATCGCGTCCGACGATGATGGTACCTGTGAGGGATAGCTGCGTGGTGACCGGATATTTGGACAGCTCGGCCAGGATCTCCCTCATCGGCCGGTTGAGGTCGATCTTGACGATGCCGTGATCGTGCTTCTTTCGATACTTCTCGGGGATCAGCCGTCCCGGGTTCTTCTCCATCTTCTCCAGCCAGATGCCGTTCTTGTTGATCCTGGCCTTGATGTTGCGGTCGGCGGAGCAGGAGACGCCCATCCCCAGCGGGCAGGAGGCGCCATGACGCGGCAGGCGAATCACACGGACATCGAGGGCGAAGTACTTGCCGCCGAACTGCGCGCCGTAGCCGCATGTGTAAGCCGACGTGAGGATCTTCTCCTCAATCTCGAGGTCACGGAAGGCGCGGCCGCCCTTGTTGCCGGCGGTGGGGAGATGATCCAGGTAGCCGGTGGACGCCAGCTTCACCGTCTTCAGGCAGGTCTCCGCGGAAGTGCCGCCGACGACGAACGCCAGATGATACGGCGGGCAGGCGGCGGTCCCCAGGGTTTTCATCTTCTCCACGAGGAACTTCTCGAGGCTCGCGGAGTTGAGAAGCGCCTTGGTCTCCTGGAACAGGTAGGTCTTGTTGGCGGAGCCGCCCCCCTTGGCCACGAACAGGAACTTGTACTCCATCCCGTCGGCAGCGTACAGGTCGATCTGGGCCGGGAGGTTGCAGCCGGAGTTGACCTCCTCGTACATGGTCAGGGGGACCGTCTGGGAGTAGCGAAGGTTCTCCTCCGTATAGGTCTTGAAAACCCCCTTGGAGAGGAATTCCTCGTCCTTCCCGCCGGTCCAGACCTGCTGTCCCTTCTTGCCGACGATCGTGGCGGTTCCCGTGTCCTGGCAGAAGGGGAGGATGAATTTGGCTGCCACCTCGGCGTTCCTCAGCATGGAGATGGCCACGCCCCGGTCGTTGGGGGAGCTTTCCGGGTCGGAGAGGATCGCGGCGACCTTCTCCAGGTGGGCCGGGCGCAGGAGGAAGGAAACGTCTCGCATCGCCTGGTTGGCCAGGAAGGAGAGCCCTTCCGGGTTCACCACGAGGACTTCACTCCTTTTGAATTTCGCGACGGAGACGTACTCCCGGGTTAGCAGCCGGTACTTCGTTCCGTCCTTCCCTAGAGGAAACGGGTCCTGGTACTGGAACTCTGCCATCTCTTCGCTCCTTCTGTGTGTATTGGGAGACATTTCACCGGGGACATTCCCGGTTGTTGCGGGGGACATTCCTGGTTTTATCAAGTTTCGCGTCGAGGAGTGTCCCCCGCCGGATGTCGTAAAAGGCCTGAGGAGGCCGTAAGCCGGGTTCTGTGCGCGGCGGGTGAATCCGCCGCGGGACGGCCATTTCTCTACGACGCGCGTTGCCGCGCGCCTTGAGCGACCTGTACCCGAGGGCCCCGGGCGGGCCACCCTTCCCCCGCGGTTTCCTGCGGAGTCGCCCTCCTATTCGGTCTTGCTCCGGGTGGGGTTTGCCGTGCCGTGCCGGTTGCCCGGCCCGCGGTGAGCTCTTACCTCACCTTTTCACCCTTACCTCCCGAGGAACGCGGGAGGCGGTATGTTTTCTGTGGCACTGTCCTCGGGGTCGCCCCCACCGGGGATTACCCGGCACCCTGCCCTGCGGAGCCCGGACTTTCCTCCCGCCCCTTGAAAGGGCCGGCGGCCGCCTGGCCTCCTCAGACGTTTTTGAAATGAGCGTCGATCGCGCGGTTGGCGAGGAGGTCGGCTTTCGTGTTCTCCTCCCGCCCCACATGCAGTATACGCGCCGACGGGAATCGCCGCAACCGCCGGGCCGCGTCGAGAAAAAGGGGCTTCAGGAGCGATGATTTCACCCTGTACTCCCCGTTGAGCTGACGGACGAGGAGCTCGGAGTCGGACCGCACCGTGATGGCGGCGGGGGACAGCTTCTCCGCCTCCGCGAGGGCCAGAAGCAGGGCGCGATATTCGGCGACGTTGTTGGTCGTCTCTCCGATGTAGGCGCACAACTCGATCTGCTCGCCGGTACCGTCGACCTCGATCACCGCCCCGATACCGGCCGGCCCCGGGTTCCCCCGGCTGGCGCCGTCGGTCCGGAGCGTCAGCGACTTCCCTTTCATTTACCGGAAGGCTCCCCTTCCGGTGCCTCGTAATAGAGGATCCGGTTGCAGTTGGGGCAGGTGTGGATCCGGTCGTCCCGCTGCAGCAGATTGAAGAGCTGGGGGGAAAGGTTCATGTGGCATCCCGTACACGACTGGTTTCTCGCCGGGATGATCGCGAGTCCGTCGCGCCGGTCGAAGATCATCACGAACCGTCTCGCAAGACCGGCTTCGAGGCGCCCGGCCACCTCGGCCCTCTTCGCCGCAAGCACGGCGATGTCCTTGTCGAAGCTCGCCATCTTCGCCTCGACGTCGACCATCCGCTCGCGGTACTTGCCGCTTACCTCCTCGACTTCCGCCTGGAACTCGGCCAGGCGCTTCTCCGCCTCCTCGTAGCGCGCAAGAATCGCCAGCAGTTCGTCCTCCCGGGCGGTGTTCGCCCGTTTCGTCCCCTCGATTTCCTTCAGCATCGCGTAGTATTCCTTGTTCGTCTTGATCGACATGAGCTTGGCCTTGGCCCGCTCGACCTTCTCGCGCTCCTCCTCGATTTCGCGCTCCTTCTCGCGACGGTCCTTCCTGAGCTGCTCGAACTCCTGCTGGGCGGACAGGAACTTCGCTTCCCTTTCCTCGAAGAGGGCCTTCAGGTCCGCCACCTCGAGCGGGACCTTTCGCTTCTCTGTCTCCACCATCCGCGCCTGGATCATGATCTCCTGAAGGCCGACCAGGATTTTGATCTGTTCCATCAAGACCGCTCCCCTCCCCTTGTTGACCCCGGGTGAAATGCCCTCTGGGGCTCCTGTTCCATGAACACGCGGATCGCGAGGCTCCTCCCGAACCTTCCCGCGAGCACCCGCCGGAACTCCGGCAGGATCCATTTCTCAGCCGAACCGTGCCCGACATCGGCGACGGGCATCTCCCCCGCGGCCGCATCGAGCGCCTGGTGATACTTCACATCCCCGGTCACGAAGAGGTCAGCCCCCGCCTCCCTCGCCGCGCCCGCGAATTCCGATCCGCTCCCCGCCACGACCGCGATCCGGCGGACCGTCTTCCTCGACGGCCCCGCCACCTTGATCCAGGCCGGACGGATCTTCCGGTGAATCTCCTCCAGTACGGCATCGAGCGCAGCTGCGGACTCCCGGTCCCCCACGGCGCCGATGCCCCCTCCGAGCGCCCATCCGGCGAGCGGATAGACGTCGATCGCCGGTTCCTCGTACGGATGGACGGCCCGCACGGCCCGCAGGACCTGCGGGAGGAGGCTGCGCGCCACGACCGCCTCCAGACGGATTTCCTCGATCCTCTCCTCCCGCCCGGCCCTCCCCGCAAAAGGGCTGGCGGATTCCGCGGGATGAAAGGTCCCCCATCCGGCCACGCGGAAGGAACAGCGGGAGTAGGCACCGATCCGGCCGCCCCCCGCCTCCGACAGAGCGGCCATCACGTCGTCCGCGCGATCCGGCGGGATGAAGACGGCCACCTTGCAGGCGTCCGAAGGCTGCCCCGGGAGCAGGGGACGGATCCCCCGGAGGCCGATCCTGCGCGCCACGATCCAGGACACGCCGCGGGGTGCAACGTCGGCGTTGGTGTGTGCGGAGATCACCGCCACGCCCATCCGCAGAAGGGAATACGCGGCGGAGGAATCCCCCTGGTCGGGTCGGACGGACTTCAGGGGGGAGAAGATAACGGGATGGTGGGTGAGGATAAGGTCGGGGCGCATCCGCCCGCACAGGGCAACTGCCGCCGGGGTGGCGTCCAGCGCGACGAGGACGGACCGGACGGGCGCCGTCGGGTCCCCGGCGAGGATCCCCACGTTGTCCCAGTCGGCGCTGTGGGCGAAGGGAAAATGGTCATCGAGCGCGCGCCATACGTCCCTGACCGTGACTTTGGGGCGGGAGCTCACTCCCCCCACTCTCGAAAAACGAAAAATGCACCGGCGTGCGGTGCATTTCGCACGGTCATCGATCTCACGGCGACACGTTCCTGCAGCAGGATGGTGGGCCCACCTGGCCTCGAACCAGGGACCGACCGGTTATGAGCCGGTGGCTCTGACCAACTGAGCTATGGGCCCTCAAACGCCCCTCTCTACGATTATTTTTTCCCATTATTTCCGTCATACGATGCCCTTGTCAATTCCGACGCGGCCCACCGTGAAAACCCTTCCCTATTCCAGGAATGTCCGCAGTCGCTTGGAGCGGCTGGGATGGCGCAGTTTCCGTAGGGCCTTGGCCTCGATCTGCCGGATCCTCTCGCGCGTCACCTCGAAGTCCTGGCCCACTTCCTCCAACGTGTGGTCCGACTTCTCGCCGATCCCGAACCGCATCCGCAGGACCCGCTCCTCTCTCGGGGTGAGCGACCCGAGGACCTCGTTCACCTGCTCGGACAGATCGATGTTGATGACGGACTCCACCGGGGAAGCCGTGTTCTTGTCCTCGATGAAATCACCAAGGTGGCTGTCTTCCTCCTCGCCGATGGGCGTCTCCAGCGAGATCGGTTCCTTGGCGATCTTCAGCACCTTGCGGACCTTCTCCAGCGGGATGTCCATACGCTCCGCGATCTCCTCCGGAGTCGGCTCGCGCCCGAGCTCCTGGACGAGGTAGCGCGAGGTTCGAATCAGCTTGTTGATCGTCTCGATCATGTGCACCGGGATCCGGATCGTCCGCGCCTGGTCGGCGATCGCCCGCGTGATCGCCTGGCGGATCCACCAGGTGGCGTAGGTCGAGAACTTGTACCCCCGCCGATACTCGAACTTGTCGACCGCCTTCATCAGGCCGATGTTCCCCTCCTGGATGAGGTCGAGGAACTGCAGCCCGCGGTTGGTGTACTTCTTGGCGATGGACACCACCAGGCGAAGGTTCGCCTCGACGAGCTCCTGCTTGGCCTGCCGGACCTTGCGCTCGCCCTCTTCGATGGCCCGCAGGGTATCCTTCAGCACCGCTGCGCCCAGCCCCGCCTCCTTCTCCACCTTCCGGATCTGCGCCCTGGCCTCGCGGATGATCCTTTCCATTTCGAGGAGCCGGTCCTTGCCGACGTGCAGCCGCATCGCGGCCTTCGCGAGCTTCGCCTTCCTCTCCTTGACGCTCCGGATGAGCTTCAGGAGATCCTTCTCGGCCATCCTCGTTCGGTCGCAGCACGCCTGGATCCGTCCTTCCGCGTCCTCGATGCTGTCCGCGAAGTCCCGGATCTTCCCGCTGATGACCTCGATCTGGCGCTCCTTGAGGTGGATCTCCTGGATGAGGTCCGCCACGCGCGCGCCGAGCTCGCCCTCCCGTTTCCTGAGGGCCCTCCGCTCCTTCTCGGACAGCCGCGCCTTCTTCAGGCGTTCCGCGCATTCCTTGACGGCCTGGCGGGTCTTCTTGATCCGGGCGATGATGCCCAGCACCTTTTCCTTCGCCTGTTGCTCGTCCTCCTCGGTGGAATCCTCGTCCAGGTCCTTGATGACGTCCTGGATCTGGAGCTCGCCGGATCGGAGTTTCACCCCCATGTCGCCCAGCTCGTCGAGCGCGATGCGGCAGTTCTTCACGGACGCGACGATGTCGCGTTCCCCGTCCTCAATGCGCTTTGCAAGACTGACCTCGCCCTCCCGGTTCAAGAGGGGGATCGATCCCATCTCTTTCAGGTAGAGGCGCACGGGGTCGTTCCCCTTGATCCCGCCGGCGTAGTCGATTTCCTCCTCCTCGACCGCCGCCTCCTCCTCGACGGCCGTCTCCTCCTCCTCGGCGGCTTCCTCTTCCCCGATCAGGAGGTTTCTCCCGGCAACGGGAACCTTCTGGAAGGCGTCGACGACCTCGATCGCGTTCTCCCCGAAAATCTCCATCACGTCATCGATCTGGTCCCCCGTGAGGATCTCGGGAGGCAGCACGCTGTTCAACTCGTCGTAGGTGACGAACCCCTGGGCGCGCCCCTTTTCCACCAGCCCGTCGATGCCGTCGAAATGTTTCCGCCTGGCCATTCCGCCTCACCTCACGCTCGCGTTTCGTTCCTGCTTCAGCCGCTCCTTCTCGTTCTTTGCGGTCTTCAATTCCGTGAATATCTCCTGCGCCCGCCGCTGGTCGCCGGTGCCGATCGCCGCCTTGCTCTCTTCCCCCAGTCGGACGATCTCCCGCTCCAGCTTCCGGATCCTCAGGCCCAGCACCACGTCCGGGTAGATCCGCCGCGCATCCCCGGCGGACATCTCCGCCCGGAAGATCTCCTCGGAGATCCGCCTCCGGGCCGCATCGGAGATCTCCCCGTCCAGAACCTCGTTGAGGTCCGCGCCGCCGCCCGCTTCGGCCCGCCGGGAAAACAGGCCGACCGCCTCCCGGACCTCCTCTCCCTCGATCCACTCGAGGACGCCGTCCCTGCGGACGTCCTCGATCAGCGAGGGGTCGCGGGAGAGCAGGCACAGCAGAAGTTCCTCCTCGGGCCGTCCGCCCGATGGCCTTCCGGGAATGCCGGGCACCGCCGCGGCCGCGGCGCGGCTTTTTCCGTGCAACTGCTCGAGCACCGTCTCCTCCGGAAGGCCGGCCGACTGCGCCACCCGCTGAACGTAAAGCCGCTGCTCGGCGGGTTCGGTGATCCACGGGAGGTACTTCGCCATCAGCCGGAGATAGGACAGTTTCCCGGTGATCTGGGAAAGATCGTACTTCCGGGCCGCCGCCCGCTCGATCGTTTCCATCAACGGAACCGCCCGGGAGATCCGGTCCGAAAACTCGGGGCCCGTCGTCTCCTTCGCCCAGTCGTCGGGGTCCATCCCCTTGGGAGGGAAGAGCACCAGGGGGCTTACCCCCGCCGTGTACAGAGGCGCGCCCGCTCGGACGGCGGACCTCTTCCCGGCGACATCGCCGTCAAAGAGTAGGATGACCGTATCCGATAGTCGCTTCAGCGTCCTGGCGTGACCCTCGGTGAGCGACGTCCCGCACGTCGCCACGACGTTGCGGACCCCTCTCTGCCACAGGCCGATGAGGTCCATGTATCCTTCGACCACCAGCACCTTCTTTTCGTTCCGGATGGCCGGAAGAGACTGGAAGAGCCCGTATAACAAGGAGCTTTTCCGGTAGAGCTCGGACTCCGGGGAATTCAGGTATTTCGGGGTGGCGTCGTGGATCGCCCTCGCGCCGAAGCCGCACACCCGCCCCCGGGCGTCCGTGACGGGAAAGATCACCCTCCCCCGGAACCGTTCCCTGTATCCTCCCCCCTCCTGGGGATAGAGCAGTCCCGCCTGCGCCGCGCGGCCGGTCTCGATCCCCTCCCGCGCAAGGACAGAAAGGAGATCCTTCCCCTGGCCGCCGTACCCAAGGGAAAATTCCTGCTCGGCCTCCTTTGTCACTCCCCGCTTGATCAGGAACTCCCGGGCGGGCTTCCCGGAGGGGGAGGACCGGAGAAGCTCCCGGTACGTTTCGGCCGCCAGCCTCAAGATCCGGTAAAGGTCCTCGCCGGGCCTTTTGGAAGGGGGCCCTTTCTCGTACTGGATCGGGACGCCGTACCGCTCCCCGAGATCCTCGACCGCCTCCGTGAACGAAAGGTTGCGCGCCTTCATCAGGAAATGAAAGACCGACCCCCCCTCCCCGCATCCGAAGCACTTGAACGCCTGCCGGGACGGGTGGACGAAGAAGGAGGGTGTTTTCTCCCGGTGGAACGGGCACAGCCCCTTGAAGCCCGAGCCGCTGCGCGCAAGGGAAACCGTCTCGGACACCACCGCCACGATGTCCGTTTTTTCCCGTATTTCACGGATGGTGCTTTCGGAGATGCGGCCTCCCACGTTTCCTTCGGCCCCGGCCCTTGTGTAAGGTCAGATAAAAAAAGTCCCGGACGACTGTGTCGTCAGGGACGCACCGCTTCCCGTCTTCGTCTCAGCCGGACAGCAGGCGCCGGACAACCTCGCTCACCAGTTTGCCGTCGGCGCGGCCGGCCACCTTCGGCATCAGCTCCTTCATCACGCGGCCCATGTCGGAAGGGGCCTTGGCGCCGGCGGCGGCGATCGCCTCCCGCGCGAGGGACTCTACCTCGGCTTCGGAGAGCCCTGTCGGGAGGTAGGCGGAAAGGATGACGATCTCGGCCTGCTCTCTCTCCGCGAGCTCGGGCCGGTTCCCTTTCTGGAACAATTCGATGGACTCCCGGCGCCTCTTGACCATCGACGCGAGCGTCTTGAAGATTGCATCGTCGGCCAGTTCCCCCCTCGCTTCGATTTCCCGGTTCTTGATCTCCGCAAGGGCCATCCGCAAAGCAGAAAGGGCCAAGGGATTCCTCTCCTTGGCCGCCTTCTGCATGTCTTTCCGCAACCGGTCCTTCAATCCCATCCGCTACCGGCTCAATTTCTTCATTTTCTTCAAGGCGCGCTTCCTGGCCGCCAACGCCTTCTTCTTCCGCTTGACGCTGGGCTTCTCGTAATGCTCGCGCTTGCGGATCTCCGAAAGGATACCGGCTTTCTCACACTGTTTTTTGAACCGTTTCAGTACGCTCTCAAAGGGCTCCTCTTCCTTCACGCGGACGCCCGGCATAACTGGATCACCCCTTCCCCTGCCAGCTTAATACCGAAAATTCCTATACTATAACTGATTTCCACCTCAAGTCAAGGAATCGATTCCAACCGGTGTTCAGCCGATCTTGTGTTCCAGCGGCTTTCCGCCGATCAGGTGGAAGTGCAGGTGGGGCACGATTTGTCCCCCGTCGTCCCCGTTGTTGATCACGACCCGGTAGCCCGAATCGGCGATCCCTTTGTCGTTGGCGATCTTCGCGGAGAGACGCAGCATCTTCCCCAGGAGGCCCGCATCGTTCTTCCCCACGTCGTTGAGGTTGACCATGTGCTCCTTCGGTACGATCAGAACGTGGACCGGCGCGACCGGGCGAATGTCCGGAAACGCCACCAGGTCGTGGTCCTCGTAGATCGGCTGGGACGGCACTTCCTTCCGGACGATCTTGCAGATGATGCATTCGTCGGCCATCGTCATTTCCCTCCGCGCCGCCAGGCGCTCCGATAGAAGCAGGTCCGCTCTCCCGTATGGCACGCGGGGCCTTCCTGGCGCACGCGATACAGGAGGGTGTCCACGTCGCAATCGTACCGCACCTCTTCCACTTCCTGGAAGTGCCCGGAGGTCTCCCCCTTGACCCACAGGGAGTTCCGGGACCGGCTCCAGTAGCTGGCGCGCCCCGTCTCGAAGGTGCTCCGCAACGCGGCGGCGTTCGCCCAGGCGACCATCAGCACCGTGCTGTCGGAGACGTCCTGCGTCACCACGGGCACAAGCCCCCGGTCGCCGAATTTCACCATCGCGATCAACTCGTCCGCCGTCATCTTCCTTCTCCCGTCTACGGCTGCGGGTCCGCGCCTCCCTGCATTTCCGCGGCCGCGCGGATCGTCCCCCGGGCGCCCGGCCGCACCGGCACCCCTCGTCGCCGCAGATATTCCTTCGCTTCTCCCACCGTGTACTCCCCGTAGTGGAAGATCGACGCCGCCAGCACGGCGTCCGCCCCGCCCGCGGTCAGGCCCTCCATCAGGTGGTCGAGGTTTCCCACCCCGCCGGAGGCGATTACCGGGATTCCCACCCGGTCCACGATGGTCCTCGTGAGGGGGATGTCGTAGCCGTCACGCGTACCGTCCCGGTCCATGCTGGTCAGCAGGATCTCTCCTGCTCCGAGCTCTTCCATCCGCGCCGCCCATTCCACCGCGTCGATCCCTGAGGGCCGGCGGCCTCCGTGGGTGTAGACTTCCCATTTCCCCGGCCGCCCCGGGACCGCGCGGGCGTCGATCGCGACCACCGTGCACTGGCTCCCGAACCGCTCGGCGGACTGCCGGACGAATCCGGGATCCGCCACCGCCGCCGTGTTGATCGACACCTTGTCGGCCCCCGCCGACAGGAGGGTCCGGATGTCCGTGATCGTCCTCACCCCGCCGCCGACCGTCAGGGGCATGAACACCTGCTCCGCCGTCCGGCGCACGACGTCGATGAGGATGTCCCGCCGCTCGTGGGAGGCCGTGATGTCGAGGAAGACCAGTTCGTCGGCCTCCTCTTCGTCATACCGGCGGGCGATCTCCACAGGGTCGCCCGCGTCCCGAAGATTCACGAAGTTGACCCCCTTGACGACGCGGCCGTCCTTCACGTCCAGGCACGGGATGATCCGCTTGGCGAGCATCTCGCTTGGAGGGCTCACTCCGTTTCCAGACGGAGTACGTCGGGGAGCGATATGGAGCCGTCGTACATCGCGCGCCCGATGATCACGCCGCAGACCCCCTCGTTCTCCATCGTCCTGAGCGTTTCCACGTCCGCCAGCGTGCTCACGCCCCCGGAGGCGATCACGGGGGTGGAAAGCCCCTTCGCGAATTCGCCGATGCTGGGGAAGTTGGGGCCCGCCATCATGCCGTCGCGGGAGATATCCGTGTAGATAAACCGGGAGATCCCGCTCTTCTCCATCTGCCGCGCGAGGTCGACCGCGACCACTCCCGTCACCTCCACCCAGCCCCGTATGGCCACCCGTCCTTCCTTGGCGTCGACCGACGCGGCCACCTTCCCTGGGTACGCCTTCGTGATGCGCAGGACCTCTTCGGGGTTGCGGACGATGGTGGTCCCCAGGATGATCCGGGACACCCCCGCGCCGAGGTACCGGGAGGCGATGTCGAAGTTCCGCACCCCGCCGCCCACTTGCACCGGGATGTCGACGGCGGCAACGATCCGCCGGATGATGTCGAAGTTGACCGGCTTCCCCAGGAACGCGCCATCGAGGTCCACCACGTGCAGTTGCGACGCGCCCGCGGCTGCGAACCGCCGGGCCACCTCGAGCGGCGAGTCGTCGAAAACGGTGGAGTCCTCGGCCCTCCCCTGGCGGAGCCGGACCGCCTTGCCCCCCTGGATGTCGATCGCCGGAATTACCTGGAACGCCATGCGAACCTCTTCACGCCGCCTCGCGGCACAGCCGTCCGAAGTTGGCGAGGAGCGCAAGCCCCGCCACCTGGCTCTTCTCGGGGTGGAACTGGACCGCCAGGAGATTCCCCTTCCCTACCCCGGCCGCGAAATCCACCCCGTAGGACGTCCTGCAGGCGACCACGGCCGGTTCGTCCGGTCGGACGTAGTAGGAGTGGACGAAGTAGAAATAAGACCCCGAAGGGACGCCGCGGAGCACCGGGTGGTCCATCGTGAACTCGACGCGGTTCCACCCCATATGGGGGACCTTCAGCGCGGTATGGCCGTGAGCGGCGAAGCCGGGTACGGTCATGCCCGCGGGGAAGCGGATCACCCTTCCCGGAAAGAACCCGATCCCCTCGTGCCGGCCGAATTCCTCGCTCCCGGAAAAAAGCACCTGCAGTCCCAGGCAGATTCCGAGGAATGGCCTGCCGTCGCGGAGAACGTCTTTCAGGAAAGGGAGCAGTCCCTGCCGCGCAAGGTTCTCCATGCAATCGCGGAATGCGCCAACGCCGGGCAGGACGATCCCCCGGCACAGCGACAGCTCCTTTGGGCTCCCGCTGACCAACGTGGGGAATCCGAGGGTTTCCAGCGCCTTGCTGACGCTCCTGAGGTTCCCCATGCCGTAGTCGACGATGCCGATGACATCCGTCCGGCTCATCCCAGGACGCCTTTCGTGGAGGGAACCCCCTTGACTCGCGGGTCGATCCGGACGGCGTCCGACATCGCCCGCCCCAGGGCCTTGAAGATCGCCTCGATGGTGTGGTGGGTGTTGGCCCCGTAGGGGACGTTGACGTGGACGCAAACGCCGGACGACTGGGAGAACGCCCGGAGGAATTCCTCTACCAGCTCCACGTCGAAGACCCCCACCTTCTCGCTCTTCATGGGGCAGTGAAAGACGAGGTGGGGGCGCGCGGAGATATCCACGCTGACGTTGGCGAGCGATTCGATCATCGGGACGCTGGCGAACGCGTAGCGCGTAATCCCAACCATATTCCCGAGACTCTTGCGGAACGCCTCCCCGAGGCAGATGCCGACGTCTTCAACGAGGTGATGGAAATCGACCTGGATGTCCCCTTTCGCGGCCATCGTAAGGTCGAACCCGCCGTGACGGGAGAAAAGGGTGAGCATGTGATCGAGGAACGGGACGGTCGTGGAGATTTTCCCGTCTCCCGCCCCTTCCAGGCGCAACGACAGCGTGATGTCGGTCTCTTTCGTCCTGCGGGCGATCTGCGCTTCCCTTGGCATCCTCTTTACGCCTCCCCTTTGATCCGTTCCAGAACGGCCTGTGCGTGGGCGGCCAGGCCCTCCTTCCGGGCCAGTCTTACGACATGCGGCGCATCGGAGGAAAGCGCCCGAATTTGATATGATACCACATTCATTTTCTTCAGGAAATTCGAGACTCCCAGGGGGGAGGAGAACCGCGCAGCCCCTCCCGTCGGCAGCGTATGGTTGATCCCCGCGATGTAGTCGCCCACCGCCACCGGGCTGTGCGGGCCCAGGAAAGCGGTCCCCGCGTTCCGGATCCGCTCCAGGGCGTCCCATGGATTCTCCACCATGATGCTCAAGTGCTCCGGCGCGATGGCATTGACCACTTCGATCCCCTCCGTCAAATCGCGAACAAGAAAACCGCGGGACCGCGCAAGGGACGCCGAAAAGATCTCCCGGCGCGGGAGCCTTTTTGCCTGCCGGAGGAGCTCCGCCTCCACCTCCCGCGAGAGGTCCCGGGAATCCGTCACCAGTGCGACGAACGCGTCTTCGTCGTGCTCGGCCTGAGACAGAAGGTCCGCCGCGACGTACGAGGCTCTTGCCGAATCGTCGGCGAGTACCGCGAGCTCGCTGGGGCCCGCCAGCAGGTCGATTCCGACAACGCCGTAGACCTGCCGCTTCGCCTCGGTCACGTACGCGTTTCCCGGCCCGGCGATGACGTCCACCTGGGGCACCGACTCCGTGCCGAAGGCCAGCGCCGCCACCGCCTGGGCGCCGCCGATGCGAAAGACCCGGGCGATCCCCGCGATCCGGGAAGCGACGAGGACCACGTCGGGAACCTTTCCGCCAGGGGCCGAGCAGGTGGCGATCACGTCGCGGACGCCGGCCACACGCGCGGGGATGGCGTTCATCAGCAGCGTCGACGGGTAGGCCGCTTTCCCGCCGGGCACATAGACCCCGGCGCGCTCCACCGGCAGGACCCGCTGCCCCAAAAGGACCCCGGGGAGTTCGGCGGTGTAGCCTTCCCGCGCTTGGCGCCGATGGAACGCCTCGATGCGAGATGCGGCAAGGAAGAGCGAGTCCTTCAGGGCTTTCGGCGCCTGTTTCCACGCGGCGTCGATCTCCCTCTGGGAGACGGCAAACCCCTTCGTTCCCGGGTCGAACCCGTCGAACCGGCGCGTGTACTCCGCGAGCGCCACGTCCCCTTCCATCCGCACGCGCGAGAGCACCTCGGCCACCACCGCGGAGACTTTCGCCGACTCGGTGCGGCCCCGCATCCGGGTCTCGGCCAAGGCTTTCCGAAACGCCGCAGTTCCCGATTTCACCCAGCGCACGGCATTTCCTCCTACTCCTTTACCCGGGAGATCCGGGCCCCCAGGGAGGAAAGCTTATTTTCCAACGCTTCGTAGCCGCGATCGAGATGGTAAATGCGCAGCACCTCGGTGGCGCCCTTCGCGGCCAGCCCGGCCAGCACCAGGGATGCCGAGGCCCGCAGGTCTGTCGCCATCAGCGGCGCCCCGGAGAGGGTCGGCACGCCCTTGACCGCCGCGGTGTTGCCGGAGACGTCGATCCTCGCCCCCATCCGGCGCAACTCCGCCACATGCATGAACCGGTTCTCGAAGATCGATTCCCGGATGATGCTGAACCCGTCCCCGAGGCACATGTACGCCATGAACTGCGCCTGGACATCCGTGGGGAACCCCGGATACGGGGAGGTCTCCACGTTTGTGGAGCGGATCGGACCTTCCCGGCGGACCTGGACGCTCCCGGGGGTGGCGAAGACCTCCGCCCCGCTCTCCGTCAGTTTTTCCAAGACCGCGCCCATCGCGGAGGGGTCGGCTCCCTCGACCGTCACGTCTCCCCCGGAGATCGCCCCGGCCAGGAGCAGCGTCGACGCCTCGATCCGGTCGGGCATCACTTCGTGCCGGATGCCGCGCAGCGCGGGAACCCCCCGCACCACGATTTCGTCGGTCCCCTCTCCCTCGATGTCCGCCCCCATCGCGCGCAGCGCCCTCGCCAGGGCGCACACCTCGGGCTCATGTGCGGAGTTCTTCAACACCGTGGTGCCCCGGGCCAGGGTCGCCGCCATCATGAGGTTTTCGGTCCCCGTCACGGTCTTCATGTCGAAGGTGACGGTGGCGCCGGAGAGCCTCCCGGCGTCGACTTCGACATACCCTTCCACGAGGGCGGTCTTCGCCCCCATGAGCTCCAGGCCCTTCAAGTGCTGGTCGATTGGGCGGGCGCCGATGGCGCAGCCTCCGGGCAGGGAGATTCTCGCCTTGCCGTACCGGGCGACGAGCGGCCCCAGCACGAGAACGGAGGCGCGCATCGTCTTGACCAGGTCGTAGGGCGCTTCGGCCCTCTCAACGGTTCGCGGGTCGATCCGCACCGTCTCCCGGCCGTCCTCCCCCGCGTCGATTCTCTCGACGGAGGCCCCCATGTGGCCGAGGACCTTCGCGAGGGTCGAGATATCCCGAAGACGGGGGGCGCCGACGATCTCCACAGGATCCTCCGCGAGGAGCGAAGCCGCCATGAGCGGGAGGGTCGCGTTCTTTGCCCCAGAGACCCGGACGGTTCCCGAAAGCCGGTTGCCTCCCTGGATGACGAAGATGTCCAACTTTTCCCCCCTGACCGGATGCAGCCTGCTTCAGCGCTTCTTCCAGCGCGCCACGCGGTTCCGGCCCGCCAGGTCCCTGTACACGTCGACGAATTTCAAGGCTCCGGACGGAAGCCGCCGCACGGTTTCACCCTGGGATTCCCCGATCTCGCACCAGAGTTCGCCGCGGGAGGCAAGGATTTCCCCCGCCTCGGCGACGAGGCGCCGCAGGACGGCCAGCCCGTCCTCCCCGGCCAGCAGCGCCCTGGGAGGCTCGAAGTTTCGCACTTCCGCGGGAAGGGAACTCCACTCTCCTTCAGAGACGTACGGGGGATTCGAGACCACTACATCAAAACGGTCCCCGCTTTTCAAGGCGGAAGTTGCATCCGCGCGCAGGAAGAAGACGCGGCCGGCAACGCCGTGCCGGCGGGCGTTTTCCCTCGCAGTCCGGAGCGCCCCGGGGGAGACGTCCGCCGCAAGGACCTTCACGGAGGGGAGCTCCGCCGCGAGCGTCACGGCGATCGCGCCGCAGCCCGTCCCGACGTCCAGGAGGAACCCCTTCTCCCGGTCCTCCCGCTTCCACGCGTCGATTACCCGTTCGACCAGCCCTTCCGTCTCGGGCCTGGGAATGAGCGTGTCCCGGGTAAGGAGAAACTCGCGCCCGTAGAAATCCCACGCGCCAAGGATGTACTGGATCGGCTCGCCCGCGGCGCGCCGGGAGATCCAGGAGTGCAGCGTCTCCGCAGGATCGCCCACTTCCCGGTCCCGCTCGGAGAGAAGACGCGAGCGCGGAATCCCGGCCAGCGCCGAGACGAGAATCTCGGGTTCCGCATTTCCCGCGATGCCGGCGGCCGCCATCTCCCTGCGGCAAAGGTCAAGCAGCTCGGAAAGCTTCATACGGCGGTCACGCCGCCCGCTTGACG
Source organism: Deltaproteobacteria bacterium RBG_16_64_85 (assembly GCA_001798885.1). Taxonomy (NCBI): domain Bacteria; class Deltaproteobacteria; species Deltaproteobacteria bacterium RBG_16_64_85. Next base: position 87,226 of record MGQW01000065.1, on the reverse strand, counting down.
GATAGCAAACACCGCAGGGAGGTCCGGCTGCGCCGCCTCGGAGAGGGACTCCGTTCGTGGCTCGCCGTTCGTTGCACCTGAACGGCTGCGCTTTACCTCACTTTGCCCCCCTCCTGCGGCGACTCCACCGGACCCTCC
>MGQW01000065.1:80190-87075 GCA_001798885.1 Deltaproteobacteria bacterium RBG_16_64_85 | reverse complement strand
CCGGACCCTCCTGTAAGGTGCGCCCCAAACGGAAGGCGCAGCCGAAAGGGGGGCCTCGCGCAGCGAGCAGCCACAGGCGCGGAACCGGCGCGGACCCCGCGACACGAGGGGGGACACTCCTCGCGATAGAAAGCGCAAACATCAGGAATGTCCCCCGCAATGCGGACGGTGACGGGGGACCGAAGGCCGGGGAAGGGACCTTGGGGCACGCTCGCTGGACGAAGCCGGGGAGCGAGAACCCAACCGATAGAGTGCATGCGGGGGGTTCGAGCTCCGAGGCAAGCGCCGAGCGGATAGCGAGGACAAGGCGCCCAGGAGGGCGCCGGCAGCTTGCCGAGGCGGACCGCTCCGGATAGGAGCGGCGTGGCGAATCGCCAGCGAGGTCCCCCCTGAGGCAAAGCGACTTCCGATACGGAAGCAGCACACCGGCGAGCGAACGGAGCCGCTCGCGGCAATTGCGGTGCAGTCGGGGATTCGGGCAGCGAAAACCGGACGGCCATCGTTGCAGGGCCTCCGCGTCAGCCGGCGGTTTTGAGCGCGTCGACCTGGGCGCTGGAGATCAGGGCGTCGATGAAGAGGTCGAACCCGCCGTCCAGGACCTGCGAGAGCTGGTGGACGGTGAGTCCGATGCGGTGGTCGGTCACCCGGTTCTGCGGGAAATTGTAAGTCCGGATCCGTTCGCTGCGGTCGCCGGTCCCCACCTGGGAGCGGCGAAGGTCCGCACGCCCGGCGCGCTGCTTCTCCATCTCCAGGTCGTAGAGGCGGGAACGGAGAATCTTGAGTGCCTTCGACTTGTTCTTGAGCTGCGATTTCTCGTCCTGGCACTGGACGACCAAGCCCGTCGAGAGGTGGGTGATGCGAACCGCCGAGTCGGTCGTGTTGACGCTCTGCCCCCCCGGCCCGGAGGATCGGAATACGTCGATCCGCAGGTCCTCGGGGCCAACCTGCACGTCGACCTCCTCGGCCTCCGGCATCACCGCGACGGTGACCGTGGAGGTGTGGATCCTCCCGCCCGACTCGGTGGCGGGCACCCGCTGCACGCGATGGACACCGCTCTCGAACTTCAGGCGGCTGTAGGCCCCCTTCCCCTCGATCATGGCAATGATTTCCTTGGTCCCGCCCAGACCGGTCTCGCTGCGGGACAGGGCCTCGACCTTCCATCCCTTGAGGGCCGCGTACATGGAATAGGCTCGAAACAGCTCCGTTGCGAAGAGCGCCGCCTCTTCACCGCCGGCGCCGGCCCGGATTTCGATCAGGATGTCCTTTTCGTCGTTGGGGTCCTTGGGCACCAGGAGGAGGCGGATCTCTCCGGCAAGCCTCTCCTGCTCCTCCGAGAGCCGCGCGACCTCTTCCCGGGCCATGGACCGCATCTCCGGCTCCTTCTCGTTCTCCAGGAGCTGCCGGTTTTCGTCGAGATCCCGCGCGATCTTCCGGTACCGGGCGTAGGCTTCGGCAAGCGGCCGCAGGTCCGAGAGCTCGCGGCCAACCCTTTGCATTTCCCTCGGGTTCCCGACGATCGACAGGTCGGTCATCAGGCGCTCGAGCTCGGCGACCCGCGCGCACACCTTCTCCAGCTTACCCCACAAGGCGGACCTCCGTGCTGTCGGCAGGGACCACCCGCCGGAAGGAAGCGATGGCCACCTGGATCTGGGAGAGGTCCGGCTCGCGGGTGGTCAGCCGCTGCAGGAGCATCCCCGGCAAGACCAGCACCTTGAAAACCGGGAACTGTGCCTTCCTCGCCGAGAGCCGAAGCGCCTCATAGGAGATCCCTGCGATGACAGGCAGGAGCAGGAGGCGCATCAGTGCCTTCGTCAGCAGGGAGCTGTCGTGGGGGATCAGGGAAAACACGACCATGCTGATCCCCATCACGAACAGCAGGAAGCTCGTCCCGCAGCGCGGGTGGAGATTCGAGTGCGCCCTCACCGTCTCCGGTAAGAGGTCCGCCTTCTGCTCGTAGGCGTTGACCACCTTGTGCTCGGCGCCGTGGTACTGGAAGATGCGCCGGATGTCCTTCATCATCGATATCCCCAGCACGTAGCCGACGAACACCAGAACGCGGATGCCGCCGTCGACGAGGTTGAACGCCAACCGCCCGGAGAACGCGGGGAGGAGGGCCGCGATCCCGCGCGCGGCCAGCAGCGGAAGCCAGAAGAAGAGGCCGATGCCCAACAGAAGCGCCAGCGCCAGAGCCGCCGCCATCGCAAGCCCGCTCCCGCCCTTCCCGGTTTCTTCGCGGAGTGCGGTTTCTCCCCCTTGCCCGGCCGCCTCCGCGTCTTCCATCGCCTCGTCCGCCGAGTACTGGAGGGCCCGGTAACCGATGACGAGCATCGCCGCCATCGTGACCACGCCGCGAAGGATGGGCAGCTTCGACATCCTCTTTTTTGCCGGGCTCACGGCGATCGGGAAATCCTTCACGCGGATCTCGCCGCTCGCCTTGCGGACCGCGACGGCGTACCGCGACGGCCCCTTCATCATTACGCCCTCGATGACGGCCTGCCCGCCGAGGACCAGTTCCCTGGGCTCCACGTGCGTCACCGGCTCCCTTTCCGAAGCTCGGCGAACTCCCGCCGCACCCCCCCCGGATCTCCACAGGTCATCTTCCCCTCGGGGCAGCGGCCGCGCACGCATCCCGGGCCCGCCGTCTCGAACAGCAGGGGAGCTTTTTCGTTCGCCAGGGTCAGCATCCGCCTGGCCATCTCCCGGATCTCCCACTGCGCACGGCGGCACAGGCGCAGTGCAAAGAAGTGATGCAGCTCTCGGGCGTTCATGGTGATCAGAATCTTCGTCTCCGTGGCGTTGGGCAGCACGAACCGCGCGTCCTCCGGGGGGATTCCGGCGGAAAGCATCTCCGTGTACAGCCGCGCGCTCTCCTCCATGTGCTTCTCGAACTGACCCGCAAGCGCCCGCTTACGGCCCTGCCCGTCCCCGATCGTCTTGGGAGTCACGTAGCCGAACGTTGCCGCGACGTACCGCTGGCTCTGCTGGGAATAGGAGGCGATCCGGTGGCGCACCAGCTGATGGGAGGTGGCGCGGGAGATCCCCTCCACCCCGTAGGTGAACACCACGTGCTCCAGGACCGAGGCGTGCCCCATCGAGAGCACCCGCCGGACGAGCCTGCGGACGTCTTTCCGGGAGACGTCCTCCTGGAGGTCCGCGATGGCCGCGGGGGAGGTGCAGAGGCGCGCCGCAAGGGCGACCAGCCGCTCGGGCTCGGGGGTGCACTGCAGGAGGACGACGATCACGGAGGGGGGGACGGGAGGCTCCTTAGACGACCTCTCTTATTTCTTCTGGTCGTATTTCTTATGGAACTTTTCGATGCGACCCGCGGTGTCGATGAGCTTCTGCTTCCCGGTGAAGAACGGGTGGCAGTTCGAGCAGATGGCCACCTTGATCTCCGGAGTGGTCGACATCGTCTCGAAGGTGTTTCCGCAGGCGCACTTGACCGTGGACGCCGCGTATTTCGGATGGAGGTTCTCCTTCATCTTGGCCCTTCTCCTCTCAACGGGTCACGAATTCATCGACTCGAGGAAATCCTTGTTCGTCTTCGTCTTGGAGATCTTGTCCAGCAGGAACTCCATGCTCTCCGCGGGCGACAGCGGGGAGAGGAACTTCCGCAGGATCCACACCCGCTGGAGGACCTGCTTCTCCAGCAGGAGCTCCTCTTTCCGTGTGCCGGACTTGTTGATGTCGATGGCCGGGAAGATCCGCTTCTCGGAGATCTTCCGGTCGAGGACGAGCTCCATGTTGCCGGTCCCCTTGAACTCCTCGAAGATCACTTCGTCCATCCGGCTGCCGGTCTCGATCAGTGCCGTTGCGATGATGGTCAGCGACCCTCCCTCCTCGATGTTGCGGGCGGCCCCGAAAAACCGCTTGGGCTTCTGCAGTGCGTTCGCGTCGACCCCGCCGGAGAGGACCTTCCCGGAGGGCGGGACGACGGCGTTGTAGGCGCGCGCCAGGCGGGTGATGCTGTCCAGGAGGATCACCACGTCCTTCTTGTGCTCCACGAGGCGCTTCGCCTTCTCGAGCACCATCTCGGCCACCTGGACGTGCCGCTGAGCGGGCTCGTCGAAGGTGGAGGAGATGACCTCGCCCTTGACGCTGCGCTGCATGTCGGTCACCTCCTCGGGCCGCTCGTCGATGAGCAGGACGATGAGGACGACCTCGTGATGGTTCTTGGTCAGCCCGTTGGCGATGTTCTGCAGGATGATCGTCTTGCCGGCGCGGGGAGGCGACGTGATGAGCGCCCGCTGGCCCTTCCCGATCGGGGCGATGAGGTCGATGATCCGGGTGGAGAAGTTGTCGTGGACGTACTCCATCTGGAACTTCTCCTGCGGATACAGCGGCGTCAGGTTGTCGAAGATGATCTTGTCCTTGCTGATCTCGGGGTCCTCGGTGTTGATCTTCTCGACCTTGAGGAGCGCGAAGTACCGCTCCTCGCCCTTGGGGGCCCGGATCTGGCCGCTGATGGTGTCGCCGGTGCGAAGCCCGAACCGCCGGATCTGCGAGGGGGAGACGTAGATGTCGTCGGGTCCGGGGAGGTAGTTCGAATCGGGGGACCGCAGGAAACCGTACCCGTCGGGAAGCACTTCCAGCGTTCCTTCCCCGGAGACGATGACCTCCTGGTCGGTCTGCGCCTGCAGGATGGCGAAGATCAGCTCCTGTTTTTTCAGTCCTGCCGCCCCGTCGACGTTGAGGCTCCTTGCGATCTCGGTCAATTCGCCGATCCGCATTCCCTTCAATTCTTTCAGATTCATGCACGTTCTCCCGGATAAATGGGGGTTCTGGCCGTTATGGAAAAAACCGTGGCGATTATCGGTTTGAAAAGCTCCGGCAGGTGCTCTCGCTGAGGCTACGGTTCATTCTCCGCCGACCGGTTTCAGGATGTCAAGGAAAATAAGGCGGCGGGCAGCGCTAATCCTTGTAGACGGAAACGGCGTTGCCACCCTTCCTCATCGATTCGTGGACCATCGACTCCACGAGGGGAATGAGGATCCTCTCCGTGTCGCCGTCCTTGGGGAACGCCGCGATCCCGATCGCCAGCGTCAGGAAGACTTTCCCCTGCCCTACGGGGGAAGCGGCCATCGACTCCGCGATCTTCCCCGCCGTCACCCGGGCCTCCGCCTTGGTCATCTCGGGCATGACGACATAGATGTATCCGCCGGAACGGGCGGCGTAATCCACGTCGCGCAAGGCAGCGCGGATCTTCGAGGCCACTTCTGCAAGCGCCTTGTCGGCGGAAACGTGCCCATAGACCTCGTTCATCTCCCGGAGATTGCGGACCTTGAGGAACATGAGGCTCACCGCGTGTCCGAACTTTTTCCCGCGGCTCAGTTCCCGGTGGAGCACCTCGTGGAAATACTTGAAGGTGAGCAGGCCGGTCACCGCGTCGATGTCGGGCACCCGGGAGATCTTTCCCCGCAGCTCCCGCATCGCGATGAACAGGGTCGCAAGCCGCGAGAAGGCGAGGAGGTCCTGCCGCATTTCCGCGCCGAGCAGGTCCGCATGCCGGGAGTCCGCGACGAAAACGCCCAGCGTCTCCCCCTGGATGCGGCATGGGACCGCGTAGAGGACCTTGTACTCGTGCTCCAGCCGGAATCCGGGATCCTTCGCGCGCGCGTCGTTGCCGGAAACGGCTACCTCTCCCTTGCTCGCCGCTGCGATCAGGGGGAGGCCCTTCCGGGCATACAGCTCCTTGATGAAGCGGCCCGAGAGGCCCCGTTGAGCGAAAACGGAGATGCCCTTTCCACCCGCCTCGACGGCGATGACCGAGGCGGAGAGCAGCGGATAGTTCTCCATCAGGAGGTGCATCAGGTGGTTGGCCTGCGCCTCCTCGGAGACATTCTTTTCCTGCCGGCCGAGGATCTCGTTTTCAATGCGGATGCGGGTCTCTGGGCGGCTCATCGGGTGTCCTGTCCTGGAAGAAATGTGAAGGCATCGGCGATATCCCATCTATAGATAAAACTAAGCTGTCTGCCGGTCAAGGACTTTTCGCGCCGGTACGAGTGGAACCGCGGGGAGCACACGGTGCAGGGGCCCACCCCTTCCACACGGACGCGGGAGAGGCCTGCGGAGAGAAGCCCCTCCACGGCGAACGACTGCAGATCGGCATTCCATTTCCCCGCCACCTTCCCCTTCACGAGGTACCGCTCTCCCCCGGGGCACCTCCGGAGCGTTTCCGCCACTTCTTCTCCCACTTCGTAGCAACAGCCCCTGGCGGAAGGCCCTGCCGCAGCCACAAGTCCGTCGACCGCGCCGTGGCCAACCCTCGCGGCGATGCAGCATACCGTCTCTCCGAGGACATCGGCCGCCATCCCCCGCCAACCGGCGTGGATCGCGGCGCACACCGGCAGACGGGAGTGGGCCAAGAGAATCGGGACGCAATCTGCGGTCCGGACGCCGACCCCTGTCCCTGGAGCAGCCGTCCAGAGGGCATCCCCCTTGCGCCACCGGCGGCCGGAAACCTCCCCGTCCGTCTCCTCCATCTCCAGCGCGACCGCGGAATGCACCTGGCGGAGGGTCCCTACACGGGAGGACGGCACGGCGAAGACCTCCCGTAGTTGATCCCGCGATGTCCTCCCCCGGACGGGGTCTATCCCGACGAACGCGTGGTAAACCCCCGGCACCGACCGCAGGAGAGGCGACTGGACGAAGTACGGAAGCATCACCGGAAGTCTCCGTTCACGGTGACGGATGAGACACGCACCCAACGCAGCGGATGCTGTGTGCTCTGAGCCGCAAGCGGCTCCGGCGGAGCCGCCGCAGGAGGGGGGCGCAGTGAGCCGGTCTCCAGGGTGCCGTTGCCGAAGAGCCCGCGCACCGAGAGGGTCGATGCGCCGCTTCCGGCGAGGCGCCCGACCGAGGCGTACCCGCTGCGGTACGGCGAGA